>NZ_JBXVPZ010000197.1:0-17525 GCF_057961495.1 Streptomyces sp. P5F9
CCCTGTCTCTACGGAAAAGCCCGGTGACCGCACACAGTGGGCGTCGGGTTTTCCGTCTGTCCCGCCCCTGTACCGCCGACAGTCCGCCGCCGGCGTGCCGCGGCGTCACCCTTGCTCTGCTGCTCCCGGGACGGACCCACCCTACGGAGACGGACACCCATCGCCATGACCACCCATCAGACCTCCTCTCTCCTCCTGGCCCTGGCCGCCATCGTGCTGCTGGCCCGCCTGCTGGGCGCGCTGGCCCGGCGCCTGAACCAGCCCGCGGTGATCGGCGAGGTCCTCGCCGGCATTGCGCTGGGCCCGACCCTCTTCCACGGGGCGCTCTGCGACGCGCTGTTCCTGGCCGGCATCCGGCCGCTGCTGGGCGCCCTGGCCGCGGTCGGTGTGGCGTCCTTCATGTTCCTGGTCGGCCTGCAGTGGGACGCCGCGACGATCCGCGGCAGCGGAAGCCTCGCCGCGACCGTGTCGTTCAGCTCCGTCCTGCTGCCGTTCGGCCTGGGCATGCTGCTCGCGCTGTATCTGATGGACGACTACGGCACCGGTGACCGGACGGCGTTCATGCTGTTCATGGGCATCGCCATGTCGATCACCGCGTTCCCGGTACTGGCCCGCATCCTCACCGACCGGGGCATGACCCGCTCCCCGCTCGGCGTGGTGGCGCTGGCCTGTGCGTCCATCGACGACGTCCTGGCGTGGACGCTGCTGGCCGGTGTGGTCGCCGTCAGCGGTCAGGCCGGCTCCGACCAGTGGCGCATCCTGCTCGCCGTCCCCTACCTGCTGGGCATGCTCTTCGTCGTACGGCCCCTGCTGCGCCGCTTCGTGGCCCGCCGCCCCGCCTTGACGCTGACCCCGACCGTGTTCGCGGCCGTCCTGGTAGGCCTGCTGCTGTCGGCCGCCGCCACCGAGTGGGTGGGTCTGCACTACATCTTCGGCGCGTTCCTCTTCGGCGTGATCCTGCCGCGCACCGGCGGCGAACGTCTGCGCGCAGATGTCCACGAGCGGCTGGGCGAGTTGAGCGACATCCTGCTCCTGCCGGTGTTCTTCCTGATCGCCGGTCTCCAGGTCGACCTGTCCCGCCTGGATGCGGCCGGGCTGGGCACGCTGGGGCTCATCCTGCTGACGGCGGTCGGCGGCAAGTTCACCGGCGCGTTCACCGCCGCCCGTCTCAACAGGCTGCCGCTGCGGCAGTCCGCCGCGCTCGCGACGCTGATGAACACCCGTGGCCTGACCGAGCTCATCGTCCTCGACGTGGGCCTGCAACTGGGCTTCCTGGGCCGGGACCTGTACTCGCTGATGGTCGTCATGGCCATCGTCACGACCACGATGACGGGCCCGCTGCTGAGCTGGATCATCGGCCGCCCTGCGGACACCGCCCGCCTCGCGGCCGACGGGCGCGCGGGGGAGAGCGTCGTGCCCGGGCGTACGGGCGGCCCAGCGGACAATGTGGGCACGGCGGTGTAACGCCGCCGGGAAAGCCCGGCCCGCATCCGCCCCTTCCCCCTCGACCCCGCGTGAATGTCCAGCGGTTCTCAGGGGGTTCCGCGCCAGGTTCGAAGGGCGGTGGAGCGCGGGATTCCCACGGAACCGGAAAATCAGGAATCTCGAATTCGTGATCCGGGGACTGGGGAAGCGCCGGCCGGCGCCGGCCGTCTGGACTTTCGATGCCCGCGGGCACCGAGGCGGAAGCCCGCTTCCGGGTTCCGACCGTCCTGCGGGCCGTGAGTGTCCTGGCCCTGATGGTGGCGGATCTGTGGGCTGTGCAGTTCGCCGAGGTCTTCGTCCTGGGCTGCTGCCTTCCAGCCGTCAACGCCGTTCTGTAGGCGATCTCCTGCCTTCGGCCTGGCCGTCCGTCGTGGCTGGCGGTGTGAGTTGGGTGAGCGGCACGGGCGAACCGTCACGGCTGCGGCTTTGCTCATCTGGGTCCGGACCTGACAGGCATAACCAGGCAGCAGGACATCAACCGTTCGCCCGCTCCACCGCGCTGCGTTCCACACAAAATTCGTTGCCTTCGGGGTCATACAGCGTCACCCACCCGGTTCCGTCCGGCCTTCGATGGTCCCCCTCAAGCGTGGCACCGAACGAGAGCAGGCGCTCGACCTCCTCGTCCCGGGTGCGGTCCTGGGGTTGGAGATCCAGATGCACGCGGTTCTTCACCGCCTTGCGGTCATCGACCCTGACAAACAGCAAGGTTGCAGCAGTAGTCGTGACCACGGCTTCCGGATCCCCAGGAAAGTCGTCATCAGCCAGCGAGCCGTCCAGGGCCTGGGCCCAAAAGCCCGCAAGAGCGAACGGGTCGGCGGCGTCGAAGGTGAGATGGCGTATCAAAGAACTCATGCCCCAAGCCGATCATGAATGCCTCCCACCGTCCAGAGGCGGCCAGCTTCGACGCCGACCGCCTCACCAGACTCTGGGCATGATCGAAGAGACACTGCCTAGATCATCCCGTTCCCGTTGGCCGAGTCTCCGGCACGGACTGAGTGATGTCCCAGTGCTCCACGATCTTGCCGTTGCGCACCCGGAACCCTGGCGAGGAACCTACTAGGGCATACAGGGCAATACGCCAAGATCAAGTGCTCTCTCAAGGATCTGTGCCCATCACCCTTCATCGACGAAGCTCCCGTTTGAGGAGCTTTCCGGTGGCAGTCATGGGTAGCGAGTCGCGGAACTCCACGAGCCGGGGGTACTTGTAGGAGGCCATGTTGTCCTTGCACCAGGCGATCAGCGATGCCTCGTCGAGATCAGCACCGGGTTCCTTGATCACGTAAGCCTTCACTTCCTCGCCATGGGACTCGTGCGGCATGCCGGCGACGGCTACGAGGCTGACTGCTGGATGGGTCATGATCACCTCTTCCAGCTCCCGTGGATACACATTGAACCCACCGCGCACGATCATGTCCTTGGCCCGGTTGACGATGAAGTAGTAGCCATCGGCGGCGCGGCGGGCGAGGTCGCCGGTGCGGAACCAGCCGTCCTGGAGGATTTCCGCAGTGGCCTCGGGGCGGTTGAGGTGCCCCTTCATGACGTTGTGGCCACGGATCGCGATCTCCCCGACACTTCCCGTCGGTACGTCGCGCCAGTCCTCGTCGACGAGCCTGACCTCGACACCTCACTCGGGTTCACCGATGGACCCCGGCCTCGTCTCCCGGCCGGGATGGTTGAACGTCGCCACAGGACTGGTCTCGGACAGGCCGTACCCCTCGTGGATCTGCACGGGCAGAGCGGCGCCTCCGGAAATGGCCAGGCGCAGTTCGGCAGCAGTCGCATCGAGGTCGACCGTGGAGTGGTCGGCGCCGAGGAGCCCCCAGTACATCGTGGGCACTCCGGCGAAGACGGTGACCTTCTCCTGTTCCATCAGCCTCAGGGCCGCGGCAGGAGGACAAGGGTCGCCGCCGTGCCGAAACCGGCGTTCATCTGCACCGTCTGGCCGAAGGAGTGGAAGAGCGGCAGGGTGACCAGGTGGACGTCGTGCGGGTGAATGCCGAATATCCTGTGGCAGGTCAGCGCGTTGAGCACCATGTTGCTGTGAGTGAGCTCGGCACCCTTCGGCCGGCCGGTGGTGCCGCTGGTGTACAGGATCACCGCGGTGTCCGAGGGGGCAGTGGCAACCGCTGTGAACTCGGCCGACATCTGGCTCAGGGCGCCGGCCAGGGTGACGGTTCCCGCCACGGGCGAGGCCGCGTGATCGTCAGCCGTTACGACGAAGAAGTGCTGACATGCGTCGACTGCGGAGAAGCCGGCCCAGCCGGTCTCACCGAGCGGCAGCTCCGGTGTGCCCTCGAAGCAGAACTAGGCCGTGGCTCCGGAGTCCTCCAAGTGGTAGGCAATCTCGTGGGCGGTCAATAGCACGTTGACCGGGACGACAACGGCGCCGGCCTTGAGGATGCCGTAGTAGAGCACCGGGAACTGCTCGACGTTGGGGCAGGACAGCGCTACACGCTCGCCGGGGCGGACACCTCGTTGGTGCAGCAGGTTCGCGAACCGGTTGGCACGGGCGTCCACATCCGCGTATGAGGGCCTGCGATCACCGCACACCACTGCGGTCCGGTCGGCGTGTCGGCGTGCGGACGACTCCAGCATCAGAGCGAGGTTCAGCAAAGGACTGCTCCGTTCGAGTGGATGATGACGCAGCGCGGCTCGCAAGAGAACCCCCGACGGTCCTCTGGCTGGTCCCGAGTCGGCAGAAGGGAACTCGGGAGAGGATCACGGCAGGGTCGCCGTCGCCGTCGTCGCCGCCGTGCCGCGCGGCGGGCGCGCGAGACGACGTCCAGTAACCGGACTTACCGGTAGCCCCGGCCCGGGGACGACGCGTTCTTCCCGGTGATTTCCCGCTGCTCCCCGAGGAGTGCGCCGAAGAGCCCGGCTACGGCAAGGAGCGTCTCCATAACGGCCAAGGCGAGAGCCGCGCGCATCAGCGTGATGCTGCCGCTCTGGTCGTGGTTCTGGAGACGGTTCATGTGATCCATCGCGGGCTGGACCGCCGGCCACAGCACATGAGTCGTCAGCATCACGACGTTGAGCATCGCCATGGCCGTCCATTCGCCTGGCCCTGACGACCGCCACAGCATGACCGCGCAGCCGAGGCAGGCCAGCGCCGGCACCAGCAGGACGACGGCGAACCGGTCGCCGTGCTGGCGCAGCATGGCCGCGTGGACAAAGGCGGAGATCACGGCCAGGCCCGCGGCCACCCGGCGGAGGATCCCGTGTCTTGTGGATGCGGTCATGGCGTTACGACCCGTGGCAGTGCGACGTCGTGCCGCGCGGTGCGGGGTTGCGGTCGAAGAAGCCGACGGGCTTGAGCTTGAAGCCGGTGTAGTCGACGGGCATGACCGGCCAGTCCTCCGGGGGCGGGAAGTGGGTGAGGCTGAAGGTGTGCCACAGGACCACGTCCTCGCCGTCCAGATGGCGGTCACCGGCGACCAACGACTCCAGGCCGTCACCGCCGGGGCTCTGGTTGACGATCTCGCCGGCGGGCCGCTTCTGAGCGGGGTCGTACTGCGTAGCCCACAGGTGGCGAGTGGCGAAGGCGTCTCGCTTGGCGATCACGCTGGACGGGTCGGCCAGCAGGGTCGGCTGTCCCTCCGGGTGGAGGGCGTGGGCCACGTCCTCGCCCAGGCGGTTCTGCTTGTCGGGGTTGCTGACCAGCCACGTACGCGAGCGAAGATTGTCCGCCGTGCGGCGGGCGTCGAGTTCCGAGGTGAGCCGGGTGCGAGCCTGTCGGAAGGCGTTGCCGTGGGGGTTGGTGTCGCTGACCGGGACGGCCACGGCGTCGAGTTCGTCGACGGCGTTGCGGCGGCCGTCGACCGCCAGGTCGAGGCGGGCACAGAACAGGTGCTGTGGTGGAAGGGCCTGTTCCGGCGCATTCTGGAGTCATGGACGTGCGTCCCCCTGTGGTCGTGCTTCCGCCGGAGTCCGACGGCGGCCGGCGCGTGATGATCCACGGCGAGCGCATGGGCACCGCGTACAGCCTCTTCGACGTGCTGGACCTCCTGCATCGGGTGGGCCTGCCCGCCGAGGACCGGGCGGTCGACGACCCCGAGCTGATCGAGTGGCGGGGCGGCGGACCGTATGTGTGGAACGGCACGACGTAGCCGTTGCGTCCGCCAGGGCCGACTGCGCGCACACTGGTAGCAGCAGGTTATGCGTCATGAGCCGGACACGGAGGTGGGCCATGAGCACCCTCGAAGAACACGTCGACGTCGGAGTTCCGATCGACCAGGCCTGGGACGGCATCCACCGGGTGGAGCACTATCCGCGCTTCGTGGAAGGCGTGCGCGAAGCCCGTACGGAGAAGGTAGGCCGAGCGCGTCTGGACGTCGAGGCCGGCGGCCGGGCCCGGGAATTCCAGGCCGAGGTCACCGACCGCAGCGGGGAACGCGTGATGGAGTGGACCACCACGGGCGCCCCCGACCTGATGGGCTCCTTCTCACTGGAGCCGATCGACCAGAACCACACCCGGGTCCAGGCACGGCTTGAGTACGACCCCGACACCATCAGGGAGACCTTCGGCGGGCCGAAGGGATTCGCCCAGGCAACCGCGATCGAACGGCTCGTCCGAAGCGATCTGGAGCACTTCAGGCAGTATCTGGAACAAGGCCGGTGAGGCGTGGCTGTGCGATCACCGCGCCGGGCGCGTGCCAGTCATTTACGCACCGGCGCGGGGTCGTAGCGGCTCATGCCCCCGGGTGCTGTCAGCCGACGCCCGCAGATCATCGCCGAGTGGGAGGACAGGGCGAGGTCTACGGCTGCCACGACGCGGCCCGCGGATGCGAGCTGACCGTCCCCAAGGCGGCCCCTCCCAGCTGCATGGGGCAGCAGAGCCCGACGTGCTGCCGCGGCAAGACCCATGGTGAGGAAGTCGGAGTGCAACAGACGCTCTGCGATGCCGGGGGAATTTCACCCGGTTGCAGACCGCGAAGAGGTATCAGTCCGGGGCCGACCCTGATGGTGCGCCGAGGCTGACCATGCCTGGCCGTCGCCGTTTCGACCGGGTTGCGAAATCGCGTCAGCCTGTGGGCGTGCCGATCTGGTCGCGTTCCAGGACGGAACGCAGCTCCGCGAGGGCCTGCGCGGCGGCCGTCAGGGCGGACGCCTTGAGCACATCTGCGGTCAGCTCGGCCAACCGCTCGGCAAAGGTTCCTTCTGCCGTGTCGACCAGCTGCCGGCCGTCGTCGGTCAGGGCCAGCAGGGAGGACCGGCGATCGGATGGATTGGGCTGCCGGACGGCCCATCCCTGCTTCTCCAGACGGTCGACGGTCTTGCTGGTCGCCCCGATGCCGATGGCGAACTCGGTGGCAAGGTCCGCCACGCGGGAGTCGGGGTGGTCGCGCAGGTAGCGCAGGGCCTCGAACTGCGAGGTGACGATCCCGTGCCGCTCACGGAGACGGTCGTTGAGGGCGTTGTACAGACGCGTCTCGCATCGGACCAGGTCGGCGAAGAAGCCCGGGAGGTCGACCGTCTCACTGCTCGCTTTAGATGCCACGGCATGTAGTCTATATTAGATGCCACGGCATATAGTGCAGTGGAAGGTACTTACGGCAGGGGAAGAATGATGAGCAAGGAACAGCGCGCGCAGGTCGACGCTATGCTGCGGCGGCCGCGGCCCGAGGGTCCCCGGTCGGTCGAGGCGATCCGAGCCGGATTCGAGGCGCTGATGGCCCAGATGATCGTGCCCGACGGCATCCGCACCGAGCGGACAACTCTCGGCAGTCGACCCGCACTTCATGTCGAGCCGGACAACGGGCCGCGTGCCGGGACAATCCTGTACCTCCACGGCGGCGGATGGGTGTACGGCTCCCCCGAAAGCGTGCTGTCGCTGACGGGACACCTCGTTGCCAAGACCGGCTTCGGCGCGTACTCGCTGGACTACCGGCTTGCCCCCGAGCACCCGTTCCCGGCCGCGATCGACGACGCACTGAGCGCCTACCGCGCTCTCCTGGGCAGCGGTCAGGACCCTTCGGCCATCGCGTTCGCCGGGGACTCCGCCGGCGGCGGCCTCACCGTCACGACCTGCCTGGCCGCCCGCGACGCCGGCCTGCCACTGCCCGCCGCCATCGTGACGTTCTCCCCGGGCCTCGACGCCACCCGCACGGGCAAGAGCATGGACACCAAGGAAGGCATCGACCCGATCCTCACCCGCAAGTCCGTGGAACACACCGGGGCCATGTACCTCGCCGGGCAGGACCCGCACCAGCCCATGCTCAGCCCGGCCGTCCTCGCCGACCTGACCGGCTTCCCCCCGATGCTCATTCAGGTGGGCACGAACGAGATCATGCTGGACGACTCCACCCGCCTGGCCGCCCGAGCCCGCGCAGCCGGAGTGGACGTCATCCTCGACATCACCGCCGACGTACCCCACGTGTTCCAGTCGTTCGCCGGCGTTCTCGACGAGGCCGACCAGGCACTGGCCCGCGCAGCCCTGTTCCTCACGCAACACGTCCACATTCCCGACACTGCGCACGCGTCAGCCGGGTAAATCTCGCAGCCGTCTGGCCATACAGCAGGCTGGGCGGCTTTGAGCTTCGCGGGAATACAGGGAATGCAGGGCGCCACGAGTCGACCGTCCGCAGAAGCAGAACGGGCTGGGGTGGCGGACGGGCCGAGGCCACGCTGGATTTCCGGTACCGGCCGACGGTCGGGGGTGTGGATGGGTGACCTGGTCCGCTTGACGTTCAACCGCCGTAGCGGTCACTTGGAGATCATCCCCCACAGCGCGGCCAGGACTCCCGCGACCAGCAGCAGGCCCACGATCGTCCCCACGGGCGAGCAGCCGCTGCCTCCGACGGCCGCGGGCACGAAGATCTCCTCGTCCCTGCGGCCCGGTCCTCGTTTGCCGCACGTGGAGCACCGTTTGGCGCCGCGTCCGTCGCAGTCCGTGCACTCGTCGAAGCCCCGGCCCTGGCATGCGGTGCACGACAGCAGTCCCTCGCCGGGGTCACCTTGGCAGGTCCAGCACGCCTCTCTGCCCCGGCCGTCGCAGCGGTCGCACTCGGGACCGCCCCGCCCGTGGCACTCCCCGCAGTTCTCCGGCGAGGGCCGGGGAGGGGCGCCGCTGACCTGCCTGTAGTGGTCCATGAACTGGTCCTGGACGGTGTCCCGGTCCGGGGTCCAGTCGCCCTCCCAGCCGCAGCCCCCGCACCGGGCCCGCCACCACAGGACGTTGCCGTGCAAGGCCGTGTCGTGACGGGGAAGGTGATCGTTACCGGACACGCCACACCTCGGCATCCAGGGGGACGGCGGCGATGGTTCCTGACGCCAGGTAAGAGCAGGCCGTTGTGCGTGTCAACTCTCCTGTGAACAAAGGGCGTTGAGTCGTTCACCGGTGGGCCGCAGCGGGTAGATTCCGGTTCTCCACGGACGGAAGTTTCGACCCGGGACGGGACGGGCCATGGATCCCACTGCGCTTGTCGGGACGGTTGCCGGAGTGATCAGCACTGCCGTCGCTGTTCTTCAGTGGCGCGCCGGCCGGCGCGCGGCCGGTAGCGCGGCGCCGGAGCCGTCGCCCGCCCCGTTGCCACTGCTCGCCGAGTACACGGTCCTGGCGCCGCAGGCCCGCGTCCGGGGGCAGGCGCGGCCCCTGGTGGACCGTACGGCGGAGTTGCGTGCCCTCGCGGCGGGCGTGCGGCGGCATGCGCCACTCGCCGTCATCGAGGGATTCAGCGGGATCGGCAAGACCACGCTGGCTGCCGCGCTGGGCCGCCGGTGCGAGCGGGGCCAACGAGGCGGAAGACGGGTGAAATGGGTCTTCTGCGCCGAGAAGACCCAGACACTGAACCTGCGATCCCTGACCATCGCGCTCTCCTACGACACCGAACTCCAGGGCGCGCACGAACTGGCCCTGGTCGCCGGGGCGTCGGACGCGGACGCCGGCCGACTGCGGGATGCCCTCACCGCGTTCATGGCCGCCAACGAGATCCTGCTCGTGCTCGACGACTTCCACACCGTGCGCGATCCCGAACTGGTGCGGTGGGCAGGCCTGACGGCCCACACCGAAGGGCGGTCGACCCTCGTTCTCACCAGCCGAAGACACCTGCGCGAGATTCCGCGCACAGTCGGCGCGCCGTGGATCGAGCTGCACGGGCTCGCCGAGGCCGACACCCACGACCTCCTCGAACGCTGTGGCCTGCGCATCCCGGAGGCTACGCTGGAGACGGTCTGGCGGCGGGCCGGCGATGGCAATCCCCAGGCCCTGACGCTGTTCGCCGGGCAGGCCGTCCATACGACACCCGAGGTGCTGGCCGTGGACCTGTCCGCTCAACAGGACAACCTGGACGCCTGGATCGGCCCCATCTACGACTCGCTCGACGCCGTCTGGCAGAACGTCCTGAAGGCGCTGGCCTTCGTCCACGAAGCGGCACCGGCCGAGCTCCTGGCCGAGGTGACGCAAGACGGTGAAACCCCGGCCCGGCTCGCCGAGTTGGAGGCCAGATTCCTGGTCCGGCGCACCGAGTCCGGCCTCGAACTGCACAACTCGGTGCGGGACTACGTCGATTCACAGCTCACCGACGACGAACGGGACGCGTTCGCGGCACGCCTCACCCGCTGGTACCGCACCCGTGCCCGCAGCGTCTTCCTCGACGGACTCGGCGCGGACGAGCCGTCGTACGGACTGCTGTATCTCGAAAGCTTCCCCGACTACGTCCAGGCCGAGGAACGGCACATCCGGCTCGTCGACGACCTCCTCGACCGGCTCGCGGACACCGGCCACCCACTGCCGCGGGACGCGCGCATCCTCGTGCTGGGGGCGGGCCACGGGACGCACGACCCCGGATTCGTCAAGCACGGCCTCGACGTGACGAACATCGACATCCAGCCGGAGATCGCGGCCCTGGGAGAACAACGGGCGGTACGGCTGGCAGGCCGGGTCCGTTACGTGGTGGCGGACATGACGAGGGGACTGCCCGACGCTGTCCCGGCCGGCTCCATGGAGGCCGTCTTCAGCATCGGGTCGTCGTTCGGGTACGAGGACGCCGACGAGGACAACGCCGCGGTCTTCCGTACGGCGGCCACCGCGCTGAAGTCCGGGGCCCCGTTCGTGTTCGAGTACGTCAACGGCCCGCACTGGGAGAACCTCAGGGTCCAGCGGCAGATCGACACCACCACCCTGCCCGACGGAGCCCTCCGCACCGAGTACTCGATCACAGACCCGTCCAGCGCGACCTCCCTGACAGCCATCCGGCTCCAGCGGCCGGACGGCAGCGGGGGCTGGTTCCGGCACTTCATGCACTACTACCGGCTGCCCGAGATCCTGCGCATGCTGGAGCAGGCGGGGCTGCGGCAGGTGGCTGTCTTCGGGGCGCGCGGGGGGCGCGTTCTGGGTTCCTTCGACGAGGCCGCGTCCGAGGCGATGGTCGTGATAGCCGTCCGCGAGTGACGCACGCATGGCGTGCCGGCAGCGGTGTCGTGCGTCTCTCGCGCGATCCGTGAGCGCCCCCACCGCCGCGGCGAGTCCGCACCATTGAGCAAGTCCGCCCACGGCCACGAGAATTGCTCCCCAGTCCATGGCGTGCGGCAGTCTGGGGACGGCCGGTTGTTGATCGCGCTGCCTGCGGCCGGGGACCTGGAGGCAGCGGACCGTGTGCCTGTCGGTCGTCGCTGGCGACCTGCTGACGCTGCTCCGCATCGAGGAACCGGAGAGCGCGCGAGCCGAAGAGCCGGTCGGTGTGACGTCGACGGCCGAGGCGGGTCTCTTCGTTCGTCCGGCTGGAGACCGCGGTCGCCCCATACCGGGACGCACCAGCCAGGGTATTTACCGCCTGCTCACCCTTGTGTCACCCTCGGGATGGCACGGGCCGGGGGGAGTGCGGATGGGCCAGGGGTTCACGGAGGTGGGTGCGCTCTTCCGTTCGTTGGGGATGGCCACCGGGTTACCGTCGGCGGTCAGGGGCGGGTATCGATCGCTGCCCGGACTCGGCGAGGCATACGAGCAGGTCGTCGCCCCCTTTCTGACCGAAACCCTCACCGACCCGCGCGAGCACGACCGAGCCGACCGGTCGCTGCGCGCGATGAGCGTGAAGTTCGGGCTGGCCATGCTCGGTTACTCCCGTCTGACCGGACGTCCGCTCCCACTGGACGTCGCCGTTCTGGCCGGCGCGGTCACCCGGCTCTACGACGACCTCATCGACGGCGACACCGATGCCTCGGCCGATGCCCGCCTCGCCGACCTGCTGGGCAACCGGCCTTTCACCGCGGGCACAGACGCCGAACTGCTCCTCGGGCGGCTGGTGCACGAGCTTGAGCGCAGACTCGGGCACACCCCTGACGAGTCCGTGTTCGCGGCGCTCGCCTCGCTGCACGAGTTCCAGGTCCTCTCCCGCCGCCAGCGTGAGGCCGACGTCCCCGTCGACGTACTGGAGAAGATCACCCGCGGCAAGGGCAGTTCGGCCCACCTGATCCTGTGCAGCATCGTCAAACCCGGCCTGAAGCCCGCAGAACGTGAACTCGCCCTGGATCTGGGTGAGGCCCTGCAGTCCCTCGACGACTACATGGACGTCGAGCCCGACCGGGCGCACGGCGTGACCACCCTCGCCACCCTGGGTGTGGTCACCCTGGCGCACATCGCGGGGCGGATGTGCGGCATGCGGCCGCGGCTGGTGGCGTGTTACGGCAGCCGGTCCACGCGACCGTACTGCGGGATGCTCTACTTCCTGCTTCTCAAGGCGTGGGTCGGCCGCAGGCTCCCCGTCCTCGGTGGGCTGACGCGCCGCGCCGCCCGGAGATCCGCCGTACTGACCGTCTTCGCCCGCGGCACGGACGCCCTCCCGGCGGCCGGACCGGAGACCCGGTCATGAGGGCCCAGCGTGTGGTGAAAGTGGGCCTCTTCTGCGTGCTCGGCGCGGTCCTGGTGGCCACAGTCGTGGTCGGCGTACAAGGTCTCAGGCGTGGCGATCTTAAGCCGTTGGACCTGTGGGCCTCACTCATTCCCGTCGTACTCAGCGTCGCCGCCATTGTGACGGCCGTGCTGTACAACGGTCTGCGTCCGCCCGCCACGCTCGACGAGGCGGTGGCGGCGCAGGTGCCGGCACTGGCGCTGCGCATGGTCAAGGCATGGAAGCCCGAATGCGAGAACCGTGGCCTCTTCGCGGATCGCCGGATCGCGGTGCCATGGCGGCGGCGGCCCGGTTCGGAGCGGTTCTCGCGGCTGGCCGCCGAACTGCCCGAAGAGGGCGTGCTGAACCAGCTCACGGCCACCTTCGCCCGGCACGTCCGTGCGGGCGGTCTGTCCCGGCTGGTGGTGACGGGGGATCCGGGCGCGGGAAAGACGGCGGTCTGTGTACTGGCCACCCTGGAGCTCGCGGAACCAGCGGGCCCACTGGTCCCCGTGATCTTCCAGGTCTCCTCCTGGAACCCGGCCCGCCCGTTCATGGAATGGATGACGGACGAACTCACCTCCATCCACGCGGCCAGCACCGACAAGACGCGCAACCGGCTGATCTGCGCCGAGCTCGTCCGTCACCACGTCGTGCCCGTTCTCGACGGACTGGACCAGGCCGCCGACCGGGCCGCCGTACTACGCGGTGTCGCCGCCGGTCTGGAGGGCCGGTCCTTCATCCTTGCCTGCCGCACCGACGAGTTCGCCCGGCTGGACCCCGACGGCATGCTGCGCGAGACGCTCGTCGTACGGCTGCAGCCGGTGAGCGCGGACGAGCGGCGCAGGGTCCTGGAGACCGCCCACCCCGGCCCGGGCCTGGAACCGCTGCTCGCCGCCCTGGAGGCACGGCCGGACGGCCCACTGGCGCGGGTGCTGGAGACACCGTTCATGCTCTCCTTGGCGGTGTCGTTGCACGGTTCACTGCCCCGGGAGATCCTCACGGCCACCGGGCCCGAGGCCGAGGAACGGATCGGGCAGCGGCTCCTGGGGGCCTTCATCACCCGGGCCTATCTGCATCCCCGAGGCAAGGCCCGTCCTTACGGCGTCGAGGACGCCCGCCGCCATCTGGCCTTCCTCGCCCGCAATGTCGACCCCGCCACCGGACGGCTGGCCTGGTGGCAACTGCACCGAGCGGTGCCGCAGTGGGTGCATATGACGGTGGCCCTGGTCAACGCGGCGATCGGCTGCTCGGCTCCGGCGATCGCGCTGTTCGCCCTCTTCGACCGCCCGCTGCTGGGCCTGTGGATCGGTCTGGGTGCCGCGTTGGTCGGCGCGCTGGTTGTGGAGGTGGTGCCCGGGGACGATCCGCGCCGGGCCAAGCCGCGGCTGAGGTCCGTACGACCGCCCTCCTCGCACGCTCTGCAGCGGGTGCTCGGCTTCGGAGTGGTGGGCGCCGCCGCCTGCGCGGTGATCGTCGCGTTCCTCTACGAGAGACCCCAGTACGTGGTGATCGGTGGTGTGCTGAGCGGTATCACCTTCGCCGCCGCCCGCTACCTCAGCGAACCCAGCGACCTCATGGACGCCATCACCCCCACCACGCTGCTCCGCTCCGACCGCTCCACGGTGCTCTACGCCTGGCTGGCCGGCGGCGTGGCCGGGGCTCTCACCGGCGCCTACCTCGGCGGATCCATCAAGGACGGCCGCCGCACCCCGCAGCTCGACGACGTCACCCTGATCGACAAACTGCCCACCGGCGTTGAGGTGTTGATGGGAGCGGCCGGCGGTGCGCTGCTCAGCGCCACCGGGCTCGGACTGATGGCCATCGGGTCCAGTTCATGGGGCCGGTTCGTGGCCACCCGCGGCTGGCTGCGGATGCGTGGGCACACGCCGTGGCGGCTGATGGCGTTCATGGAGGACGCGCAGCATCGGGAGGTGTTGCGGCAGATGAACGGCCAGTACGAGTTCCGGCACCAGCTGCTCCAGCGTCACCTGGCCGAGCCGGCCCGGGCCGTCGCCTCCACCGCCGACACCAACACCGGTCCGGACAGCACCCAGTAGGCCCGTCGGGCGGGCCTGCGTCCGGTGTCCGGCAGCGCCATGTAGCACGCCTCGGGAAAGCGGACCCAGGCCTGGGGGGCTCCGGGCAGTACCGGCAGGAAGTCCAGTTCGGCCAACTCACGGCGCACCTCGGCGAGAACGGCGAGTTCGTCGAGGCCGACGGCGCAGACGAACTGGAGGGTGGCCTGGGAGAAGGTGCCGACGGTCCGCTCCCGTTCCCGCCGTCTCAGCAACGCGCCGACCTGGTTGCCCCTGGTCAGATCATAGACCTGGGGCGGACCCGGCACGTCGTCCGAGCGGACGGCGCAGCGCAGCAGGGGGAAGTCGTGCCCACGCAGGTCGGCGGTCCGATCCGCCAACCAGCGTGGCTCGTACGCGTGCTGAAGCCGCTCGAAGACGACCAGAAGAAGCGACCGGGCCAGCACACCTGCCCCAAGCACCACCGCACACACCAAC
Source organism: Streptomyces sp. P5F9 (assembly GCF_057961495.1). Classification (NCBI taxonomy): domain Bacteria; kingdom Bacillati; phylum Actinomycetota; class Actinomycetes; order Kitasatosporales; family Streptomycetaceae; genus Streptomyces; species Streptomyces sp. P5F9. The sequence continues at coordinate 14,825 of NZ_JBXVPZ010000197.1, forward strand.
GCGGCGGCCCGTACGGACGGCACCAGCAGCGCCACCAGCGCCACGACGAGCGGCACCGCCGCCCACCCGGCCCCGACGAGCTGTGCCTCGGCGAACTCCGGCCCGCTGAGCCCGGTCCCGTAACGCCGTGCCGCGCCCTTCAGCCCCCGCAACGGCGCCAGCGGAACCGTTGCCTCGGGTCGCAGCAGCTCAGGCTCGTAGCTCATCGCTCCGCTCACCCGCTCGCCTTCCGCCGACGCCACTCCATCTCTACCCCGTGACGACGCTACTACGGGAGGGCGAACGCGAACGTTGCCGTTGCGCCCATGGGAACGGGGCAGGCGTTGCCCACACGACGCAGGCGGCCTCCCCGGGGGAGGCCGCCGACTTGCCGGTCGATCGGTCGATCACAGAGGCGCGCTTCAGTCCGGGCGCGTCCCCGCGTCCCTCACCACCTCGCGCAACAGCGTTCGGCTCGCCGCGCTCGCGCCCGCCAGGCCGGCGAAGCCCAGCAGCAGGCAGCCGGCGAGGAGCACGACACCGCGGCCGTCCAGGTGCGGGGTGCCCCCCCGGCGACTGATGAAGTCGCGGGGGGGGGGAGAGAGAGAGAACGGTCGGACGATCGTCGGACGGCGGCCTGTCAGCGCACGGTCATCCGCACCGGCACCAACGGGTACGTGTACGGCGTGTCCGTGCCGACCGCGAGCGCGGCCGTGTAGGTGCCGGCCGTGTCCACCTCCGTCGCGCCCGCGTCCAGCCGGACGGTGACGGTCAGGCGCTGGCCGGGGGCGAGCGTATGCGTGACGGGTGTGGCGGAGAGCCAGCGGACGTCGGCTGTCGGGACGCAGCTGTCGAGGCCCGGCAGCTGCTCGACGTTCGCATGGGCGTCGAAGACGCTCGGTGCGCCGCCGACCCGGTAGAACCCGCAGGCGCCGCCGGCCCGGTAGAGCGGCGTGGTGGCGGCGGGCAGGGCCGTCCAGGTGCGGGCGGCCGGGTCGTAGGCGTAGCCGGCGCTGGTGACGGCGCCGAGCAGGTCGCTGACTCCGCCGGAGAGGAGGAGGCGGCCGTCGGCGGTGGTGGCGGCCGAGGCCCACAGATCGATGGGAAGGTCGGTGATCGGAGTCCAGGCGGCGGTGGCCGGGTCGTAGGCGTAGCCGTGCCGCGTACCCTCCACCACGGTGGTGCCGCCCGCGCAGTACAGGGTGCCCGAGACGGCGCCGCAGCCGAGCCAGGAGACGGGCTCGGGGTAGGGGGTGGCGGCGGCCCAGGTGTCGGTGGCCGGGTCGTAGACCTGCACTGCGGTGGCGCCGGTGCAGTAACCCTGGCCGCAGCCGCCGACCAGGTACCACTTGCCGTCGAGCGTGGCGGAGGCCGCTGCCGCGTACCCGGCGGGCGCCGGGGCGGCGGTGGACCAGGTGTGGTGCTGCGGGTCGTAGACCTCGGTGGTGGTCACGGTACCGCCGTCCGCTGTCCAGCCGCCGGTGACGTACAACTTGCCGTTCAGGAAGGCTGACTGGGGTGACTCGCGGGGGGTGACGGGGCCGCCGGGGATCGCCGTCCAGGCGGCGGTGACGGGGTCGTAGACATAGCCGCCGGACAGGACGGAGGTGCCGTCGGTGCCGCCGACCGAGTAGACGCGGCTGTCCGGGCCGGTGGCGACAGCGTTGTCGATGACGGGGGTGGGATAGTCGGTGACGGGGGCCCAGGCCGAGGTGGCGGAGGTCACAGCCGTGGCCGTGGATTCAGCCTTCGTCAGCCGGTCGGGGCTGTAGTCACCGGGGAGGTATCGCGGGGCCGCCGTGTCGGCTGTCGTCGCCGTCGGGATGTCCCCGGACCGCTCGGTGAGGTTGACGGTGAGCGGGGCGGAGCCGGTGTTGCGCAGGGTGAGCTGCGCGGTGGTGGCCTTCCCTCTGCGTACGGTCTTGTCGACCGCCGCCGGGCTGATCGCCAGCCGTCCGGCGCGCAGCACCGCGTCGAGGCGGGTGGCGTGGTCCGCCGTGACGTGCACCTTCTCCATCGCCGTGGTGTAGTGCTCGGCGCTCACCGCGACCGGTTGACGGCCCGTCCGCGGCGCGAAGCGTACGTACGTACCGTCGCCCGCCGTGGTCGCCGTGACGCCGGCTTTGCCGCTCACCGTTGCACGGCTCACCTGCCGGCCGGTGTTGCGGTCCGTCACCGTCCCGTACAGCAGCCCGCCCGGCACAGGCGCGCAGGTCATACCGCCGAAGCTGACGTCGTCGACCTGCCAGTAGTAGGCGTCGTCGCCGGTGTAGCGGAACCGCACCCGGACGGCGGACTTCCCGGCCGCGGCCGGGAGAGCGATGCTCTCCGTTCCGGGGCCGGCGGAGATGGTGTCGCGGTGCCAGACCGTCGACCAGGTGGTGCCGCCGTCGACGCTGAGGTCGACGTCGGCCTTGGAGGCGTCGGAGAACCTCCTGTAGAAGGTGTCGAAGCGGACCGCGGGCGTGTCGTCGCCGGTCAGGTCGAGGACCGGGGAGAGAAGGGAGGTGTTCAGCCGGTCGGCGGAGTAGCCGCTGTCGGCGATGGCGAAGCCGCCCGAGCCGCCGGTGAGGTTGCCGCGCCCGGCCGGGTCGTCGAAGCGCCAGGTGCTGCCGCTGCCGGTGACGCTCCAACCGTCGGGCGTGCCGGTCCCGCGGGACCGGGTCCGCTGCGAGGACGAGGTCCGCCCATGAGCAGCGGCGCCGACCTATCGGCCATGACC
>NZ_JBXVPZ010000198.1:0-17519 GCF_057961495.1 Streptomyces sp. P5F9
GCCGGGCTTGGTGGGGGTGGGCCAGCACGGGCCGGTGCAGAAGTAGTCCACGCCCTCCTGGACGGCGGCCGCGGCGGCCTCCTGCTCGGCGTGTGTGGAGCGGCCGATCAGGACGTCCTCGCCGAGGATCGCGCGGGCCGCGGGGACCGGGAGGTCGCCCTGGCCCAAGTGCAGGACGTCGGCGCCGGCGGCGTGGGCGACGTCCGCGCGGTCGTTGACCGCGAGGAGTCTGCCGTGCCGGGCGCAGGCGTCGGCGAACACCTGGAGGTGCTCCAGCTCCTCGGCGGCCTCCATGCCCTTGTCGCGCAGCTGCACGATGTCGACCCCGCCGGCCAGGACCGCGTCCAGGAACTCCGCGAGGTCGCCCTGGCGTCGGCGGGCGTCCGTGCAGAGATAGACCCGGGCGTCGGCGAGTTCCGCGCGGGCGGCGGCTGCGGCGGTGTCGGGCATGCGTGTGTCCCCCGTTGTCCTGCTGGTCGTGTGGTGGTGTCGTGTCCTGCTGGTCGTGTGATGGTGTCGCGCACGGGCCGCGGGCAGGGCCTTCTCAGGCAGGCCCTCACGTCGCCGCGGCCCGTACACCTCTCGGTCGTGCGGGTCAGACGGCGAGCGCCTGGGCGCGGCGCTTCACCTCCGTGCCGCGATTCTCGCTCAGGGCCTGCGCGGGGGTGCCGGGCAGGCTGGGGTCGGGGGTGAAGAGCCACTCCAGCATCTCTGCGTCGGAGAAGCCGTCGTCCCGCAGGAGCGTCAGGGTCCCCGTGAGGCCCTTGACGACCTTCTGCTCGGCCCCGTCGATGAAGGCGGCGGGGACGTGCAGCGCGCGGTTCTCACCACGGCGTACGGCGATGACTTGGCCGTCCTTGACCAGCTGCCGCACGCGTGTCACCTCGACATCGAGCAACTCTGCGATGTCGGGCAGCGTGAGCCAGGCGGGGACGAGAGCATCGATCTTTGCGTCAATCTCGGTCACGTAAACAGCGTGCCATCCCGGACTGACAGTCGGAAGTCGGGCCGGTCCGACCCGGGGGGACGAACTAGGCGATAGCCGCCTTCATCGGGAGAGAAGCATCGGCCAGCAGTTCGTGATCCATGGGCGTGGCCGACTCGATCAGCCGGCGGCCCTGGGCCAGGTCACGGGGGCGGCCGACCGCCAGGAGGGCCACCAGACGGTCCCCGCGCAGCCAGCAGACGCTCCACGCCGGGGTGGCCGGGTCGCCGCGCCACAAGGTGGTGTCGGCGGACGCGTGGTGACCGGCGTACTGGACGAACCGGCCGAACTGCTCCGACCAGAAGTACGGCACCGGGTCGTACACCGCCGGGCTCTCCCCGACGATGTTCGCGGCGACCGTGCGCGGCCCCTGGAGGGCGTTGTCCCAGTGGTGGACGAGAAGTCGCTCGCCGTACCTTCCCGAAGGGAAGGAGGCGCAGTCGCCGACCGCGTACACGTCCGGTGCCGAGGTGTGCAGCCCGGCGTCGGCCAGGACCTCGCGGTGCGCGCCGAGTTCGATGCCGGAGCCGGTCAGCCAGGCGGTGGCGGGGCGGGCGCCGATGCCGACCACGACGGCGTCCGCGGGCAGCCGTGAGCCGTCGTCGAGGACCACCTCGCCGGGTTCGACGTGCGCCACGCGTGCGTGCGTCCGCAGCGTGGCTCCGGCGGAGGCGTACCAGGCGGCCATCGGCGCGGCCACCTCGGCGGGCAGCGCCCCCGCGAGCGGCCGGTCGGCGGCTTCCACGACGGTCACCGCGCAGCCCGCCTCGCGCGCGGCCGTGGCGAACTCGGCGCCGATCCAGCCCGCGCCGACGACCACAATGTCGTGCTGCCGGGCGAGCACCGGGCGCAGCCGCTCGGCGTCGTCCAGGGTGCGCAGCAGATGCACCCCGGGGATGCCGTCGGCGCCCGGCAGCCGGATCGGTTCGGCACCGGTGGCGAGCACGAGGACGTCGTAGGGCACCGGGCCCTCGGCTGTGTCCAGTTCATGGTCGGCGGGGCGCACGCCCACCACCTCGCGCCCCAGCTGCACCTCGATGCCGAGCGCCTCGAAGTCGACGTCGAAGGCGGAGCCCTCGGCCTTGCCGAGCAGGACGGCCTTGGACAGCGGGGGCCGGTCGTACGGCTGATGGGGTTCGGCGCCGATCAGCGTGACGGTGCCGGTGAAGCCCTGCTCCCGTAGCGCGACCGTGGTCTGCACCCCGGCCATGCCCGCGCCGACGACGACCACGCGCCGCCCTGTCACCGTGTCCCGGACCCGCGTCTGCTCGCTCACTCGATCACCATAGACACCTGACAATTTGTCAGTCAGCGGGCGCGTCAGGTGACCTGTTCCACAGTGCTGGTCCCGTGTCCCGGCTGGGACTCCCACTCCCAGGTCTCTTCGAGGCGAATGCGGCCGTCGGGCAGTTCGACCACTTCGGACACGCAGTGCCCGGAGGACGTCGTCCCGTCCGTCTTCGACTGCACGTACCGGAAGTCCAACCGGTCCCCCGCGCGCGTGCCGACGAGACGCCCCCGTACGACGTCACCGCCCGCGTACTCGGCCCAGATCTCGCCGTCCTGCTCGTGGTACGCGAACCGGGTGCGGGTGCCGACCTGACCTGGGGCCTGGTCCGCGACGGGGGCGAGGACGAGACCGTCGAGCGAGCGGGCCATGGACAGAGGCTCCCTTACTGGCACACAGGGCACGGGCTAGGGTGGCAAACGTGCTGCGATTCCCGGGGGATAACCCCCGGACCCCCAGCAGAAAAGAATAAAAGACTCGCGGGAGTCCGGACGTACCGGGCTGAGAGGGAGGCTGGCGGCCTCCGACCGTACGAACCTGATCCGGGTCATGCCGGCGAAGGGAGGGGCTGGACGCCCATGCCTGCACGTACGTCAGACGTCCTCGTCGTCGGGGGCGGGATCATCGGCCTGGTCACGGCCTGGCGCGCGGCCCAACGCGGTTTCGCCACGGCCGTGGTGGACCCGGAGCCGGGCGGCGGGGCCGCCCAGGTGGCCGCCGGGATGCTGGCCGCCGTCACCGAACTCCACTACGGCGAACAGACCCTGCTCGCCCTCAACCTCGCCTCGGCGCACCGCTACCCGGACTTCGCGGCCGAGCTGACCGACCTCACCGGCCTCGACCTCGGCTACCGCCGCTGCGGCACGCTCGCCGTCGCCCTGGACGCCGACGACCGCGCCCATCTGCGCGAACTGCACGCCCTGCAGCACCAGTCGGGGCTCGGCTCCGAGTGGCTGTCGGGGCGCGAGTGCCGGCGCCTGGAGCCGATGCTCGCGCCGGGCGTGCGCGGAGGGCTCAGGGTCGACGGCGACCACCAGGTCGACCCGCGACGGCTGGCGGGCGCGCTGGTGGCCGCCTGCGAACGCGCCGGGGTCGTCTTCCACCGGACGTGGGTCGAGCGCCTCACGGTCGAGCGGGACCGCGCCACGGGGGTCGTCACGCGCGAGGGCGAGGTGCTGGGCGCGGGCCAGGTCGTCCTCGCGGGCGGCAGCCTCAGCGGGCAGCTGAAGGGGGTCCCGGACGACGTCCTGCCGCCCGTACGGCCCGTGAAGGGGCAGGTACTGCGGCTGACCGTGCCGGAGCGTCACGCGCCGTTCCTGAGCCGGACCGTGCGGGCCGTGGTGCGCGGCAGCCAGGTGTACCTGGTGCCGCGCGAGAACGGCGAACTGGTCGTCGGCGCGACCAGCGAGGAACTGGGCTGGGACACCACCGTGACCGCGGGCGGTGTCTACGAACTGCTGCGCGACGCCCACGAGTTGGTCCCCGGGATCACCGAACTGCCGCTCACCGAGACCCGGGCCGGACTGCGCCCCGGGTCCCCCGACAACGCGCCGCTGCTCGGCCCGACCGCGCTGCCGGGACTGCTGCTGGCCACCGGGCACTACCGCAACGGCGTGCTGCTCACGCCGGTCACCGGCGACGCCCTGGCGCACGCGCTCAGTACCGGTGAACTCCCGGACGAGGCCCGCCCGTTCACCCCGAAGCGGTTCGCCCGCACGGAACTCGTGGAGCAGCCCGCATGAACATCTCCGTCAACGGCGAGCACCAGGAGATCGCTCCCGGCACGCCCCTCGACGTGCTCGTACGGTCCCTCGTCCCGGCCCCCTCCGGTGTGGCCGCCGCCCTCAACGAAACCGTCGTCCCGCGCGCGGAGTGGCCGTCGACATCCCTCTCCGAGGGAGACCGCGTCGAGGTCCTCACCGCCGTCCAAGGAGGCTGACCCATGGCCGACGACCCCTTCGTCCTCGGTGGTACGTCCTTCACGTCCCGGCTGATCATGGGCACCGGAGGTGCCCCCAGCCTCGACGTCCTGGAGCGCGCGCTGGTGGCCTCCGGGACGGAACTCACGACGGTCGCGATGCGGCGCGTCAACACTGCCGTGCACGGCTCGGTGCTGTCCGTCCTGGAACGGCTCGGCATCCGGGTGCTGCCCAACACCGCGGGCTGCTTCACCGCGGGCGAGGCCGTGCTGACGGCCCGGCTGGCGCGGGAGGCCCTGGGAACGGCGCTGATCAAGCTTGAGGTGATCGCGGACGAGCGAACCCTGCTGCCGGACCCGATCGAACTCCTCGACGCCGCCGAGACATTGGTCGACGACGGCTTCACGGTGCTGCCGTACACGAACGACGATCCCGTGCTGGCGCGGAAGCTGGAGGACGTAGGGTGTGCGGCGATCATGCCGCTCGGGTCGCCGATCGGTTCCGGGCTCGGGATCCGCAACCCGCACAACTTCCAGCTGATCACCGAGCACGCGCGTGTGCCGGTGATTCTGGACGCGGGGGCGGGTACGGCGTCCGACGCGGCGTTCGCGATGGAGCTGGGGTGTGCCGGTGTGATGCTTGCCTCGGCGGTGACGCGGGCGCAGGAGCCGGTGTTGATGGCGTCGGCGATGCGGAGCGCGGTGGAGGCGGGGCGGCTGGCGTTCCGGGCGGGGCGTATCCCCCGTAGGCACTTCGCCGAAGCGTCCTCTCCCGCCGAGGGCCTGGCGGTACTGGATCCTGAACGGCCCGCTTTCTAGGCACCCTGCGCCGCACTTCCGTTTTGTCTCCCACCCGCGCACCACCCGTTTCCAGTCGACCGAGAGGTGGCCCGACCTGTGGGGCTGCCTCGCCGTCGGCGGCCGACCGCTCGTGGGATGCGTCACAGGTCCGCTTCAGTACCGCCCCGAAACTGGCCGAAAACGCCGTGCTGTCAGCCTTGGCTCGTACACTCACCTGCGTGGATACGACCCTTCATGACCCTCTCGTCGGGCAGTTGCTCGACGGCCGCTATCGCGTCGACGCGCGGATCGCCGTCGGCGGGATGGCCACGGTCTACCGGGCCGTGGACACCCGCCTGGACCGGGTTCTCGCGCTCAAGGTGATGCACCCGACGCTGGCGGCCGACGCCCACTTCGTGGACCGGTTCATCCGCGAGGCGAAGTCCGTGGCGCGGCTGGCGCATCCGAACGTGGTGCAGGTCTTCGACCAGGGAGCCGACCGGTCGTACGTCTATCTGGCGATGGAGTACGTCGCCGGCTGCACCCTGCGGGACGTGCTGCGCGAGCGCGGGGCCCTGCAACCGCGGGCCGCGCTGGACATCCTGGAGCCGGTGCTGGCCGCGCTCGGTGCCGCGCACCGGGCCGGGTTCGTGCACCGGGACATGAAGCCGGAGAACGTGCTCATAGGGGACGACGGCCGGGTCAAGGTCGCCGACTTCGGGCTGGTCAGGTCCGTGGACACGGTGACCAGCACCACGGGGTCCGTGCTCGGCACGGTGTCGTATCTCGCGCCGGAGCAGATCGAGGGCACCACCGCCGACCCCCGGGTCGACGTGTACGCGTGCGGTGTCGTCCTGTACGAGATGCTCACCGGCCAGAAGCCGCACGACGGGGACTCCGCCGCGATCGTGCTCTACAAGCACCTGCACGAGGACGTCCCGCCGCCCTCGGCCGTTGTGCCGGGGCTGGCGTACGAGCTGGACGAGCTGGTCGCCACCGCCACCGCGCGCACCCCGGACCTGCGGCCGTACGACGCGGTCGCGCTGTTCGGTCTTGTCCGCGAGGCCCGGTCGCGGCTGAGCGCCGAGCAGCTGGACGCGGTGCCGCCGCAGGCGCTGACCTCGGAGTACCCCAACGCCGAGAACCGTACGAGTGTGATCCCGCGCTCGCTGACAGTGCCGCGTCCGCTGCCGGTCAACGAGGACGACGAACCGCGTGACACGTTCGACCGGACCAGCCGGTTCGAGAGCGGTCCGCCGCTGCCGCCCCGGCGGCGCGAGGCGCGGCGGCCCCGGCGCGGGCTGCTGGCGGTCGTCGCCGCCCTGCTGCTGATCGTCGGGGTCGGGGCGGGGGTCTGGTACATCAACTCCGGCCAGTTCACCAAGGTCCCGCCGCTGCTGGCGAAGACCGAGGCGCAGGCGAGGGAGCGGCTGAAGGACGCCGGTCTCGACGTCAAGAAGGTCGACCACGCGTACAGCGACACGGTGAAGCGCGGCACGGTCATCAGCACCGACCCGGAGTCCGGCGCCCGCATCCGGGACAACGACTCGGTGGCCCTGACCATCTCGGACGGCCCGGAGACCGTGAAGGTCCCCGACCTGACGGGCACCCGCCTGGCCAAGGCGCAGACCCTGCTGAAGCAGGACGGGCTGGCGGCCGGCATGGTCACCAGGGAGTTCAGCGACGACGTCGCCAAGGGCCTCGTGATCAGCACGGACCCGGAGGCGGGCACCAAGCGCCACGCGGGCTCGGCGATAGCCCTGACCGTCAGCAAGGGCAGCGCGGTCGACGTGCCCGACGTCACCGGCGAGAACCTGGACGACGCGAAGGCGGACCTCCAGGAGGCCAGTCTCACCGTGAAGGTGTCGGAAACCGAGATCACCTCGGAGTACGACGCGGGCCAGGTCGCCCAGCAGACCCCGGCCGGCGACAGCCAGGCCGCCGAGGGTGACACGGTGACGCTGACCCTGTCCAAGGGCCCGGAGATGGTCGAGGTCCCGAGCGTGGTCGGCGCGAGCGTCGACGCCGCGACGAAGCTCCTTGAGCAGTCCGGCTTCGAGGTCAAGGAGGACCGGGGCCTGCTCGGTCTGTTCGGCGACACCGTGAAGAGCCAGTCCGTGGACGCGGGCGAACAGGCTCCCAAGGGGTCGACGATCACGATCACCATCCGGTGACGGGGGCGGCACGCGCGCGTGTCACCCTGGACGGGTGAGCAGCGAGTCCCCCTCCCCCGTCTCCCGCAACCCCGTCGGCGGCCATGTCCCCGTGGCCGGCGGCCTCCACTCCGTGGGGCTGTCCTACGCCCGTGAGCTGGCCGCCGAGACCGTGCAGGTCTTCGTCGCCAACCCGCGCGGCTGGGCCACACCGGCCGGGAACCCGCGCCAGGACGAGGAGTTCCGCGCGGCCTGCGAGGCGGAGTCGATCCCGGCGTACGTGCACGCCCCGTACCTGATCAACTTCGGCTCGCACACCGAGGCCACCGTAGAAAAGTCCGTGGAGTCGCTACGGCACTCGCTGCGGCGCGGGCGGGAGATCGGCGCGCTCGGTGTCGTCGTGCACACCGGGAGCGCGACGGGCGGGCGGGAGCGGTCGGTGGCGCTGGCCCAGGTGCGGGAGCATCTGCTGCCGCTGCTCGACGAGTTGACCCACGACGACGACCCGTTCCTGCTCCTGGAGTCGACGGCCGGCCAGGGTTCCTCGCTCTGCTCCCGGACCTGGGACTTCGGACCGTACTTCGAGGCGCTGGACGCCCACCCGAAGCTGGGCGTCTGCCTGGACACCTGCCACATCTTCGCCGCCGGGCACGACCTGACCGGCCCGAGCGGCATGCACCAGACCCTCGACCTGCTGGTGGACACGGTCGGCGAGGGCCGGCTGAAACTGATCCACGCCAACGACTCCAAGGACGTCGTCGGCGCCCACAAGGACCGCCACGAGAACATCGGCTCCGGCCACATCGGCGAGGACCCGTTCCGCGCCCTGATGACCCACCCGGCGACCGCGGGCGTACCGCTGATCATCGAGACGCCCGGCGGCAAGGAGGGGCACGCGGCGGATGTGGAGCGGCTGAAGAAGCTGCGGGACGGCTGACACCCGGGCCGCCGTCAGCCGGTACCCAGCGCGCACGCCCCCACCGCCAGCCCCGCGCCCAGCAGCACCAACGCCCCTCGCAGGAAGCGGTACTTCGCCGCGAGGATCACGCTGACGTCCTGGAACTGCGTGAGCAGCCAGCGCACCGGGTCCCGGCCGGCCTCGGCGACACCGCGCAGCAGTGCCTCGGGGTCGTCGCGGGCCTCGACCGCGTCGGCGTAGAACGTCAGGCCCAGGGTCCTGCGTACCGTCCAGGTGCGGGGCAGGATCACCCCGAGCAGCAGGACGGTGCCGGCCGCCCACAGCACCGCGGCGCCCCCGAGCAGCACCTGGCCGGTGCCGGAGACGCCGGCCGCCGTCCGGCCGCCGCCGATCAGCAGCGCGGGCACCGTCAGGGCACCGGAGAGCAGCACCGACGCCTTCACGTCCGCCCTGCCCAGGTCCTCCCGCACGGTGAGCAGCAGCCGTTCGGCGACGTACCGGGCGTCGGTGTCGGAGTCCGGCATCACGGGCTCCGGGGAGTTCACGTCCGGTCGCCGGACTCGTCCGTGCCGGTGTCCGGCTTGGCGTCCTGCGGCTCGTCGGCGTACGGCTTCGGCGCGGCGGGCGGCACCGGCAGGGCGCCCGTCACGGCCGGCGGCGGCATGAGCGGCACCGGAGGTACCGGCGGCGCGAGGGGTGTCGGCGGAACGGGCAGCGCGGTCGGGGCGGGCGGCAGTCCGTTCTGGAAGACGCCGTGGGCGGCCGTGCGGCTGAAGTCGATGAGCGCCTGTACCTGGTCGTCGATCTGGTGGCGCTGCACCACCCCCTGGTTGATCAGGTTGGTGAGGTAGTCCAGGGCGCCCTGCCGCTGCTCCCGGGCCTGCACCTGGAGTGCTCCCAGGATGTCCTGCGCCCGGGACGGGTCCTGGGCCAGGACGTGGGCGTACTGTTCGGCCTCGCCCGCGGCGATGAGCCCCCGGGCGACCTCCATGTTCGCCTCGATCCGCGCGTTGTTGGCGGCGTCGATGGCTTTCTGGACCTCGCTGCCCGACTGCACCGCGACCATGTTGGCGTGGTGGTCGGAGGCGGCCTGGCCCAGGTCGATACGGATGAACACCTGGGTGGCCAGGCCCAGTTCGGCCCCGAAGTCGTTCCAGCGGCCACTCGCCAGCTCGTCCTGGATCGCCTCGTCCGCCTGCTGTGCGGAGTCCAGGTTGTGCCGCCTGCTGATCCCGCGCAGCCGTGCCTCAAGGGGCGGGCGGAGCATCCGCTCCACGTCCACCACCCGCTTCTCGGCGGCCAGATGGAAGTTGTGCACCTCCCAGTTGACGTCGGCGCCCGCCTTGAAGCGTGACTTGTCCCCGTAGGTGGGAAGTTCCAGCTGGAAGGAGACCTGGTGCTGGCCGCGGGCGATCCAGCAGACCGAAGTCGGCTTGCCGATCAGGGGTTTGTTGTGGTGCTCGGCCCCGCGGACCGTGACGACGCTGTGTCCGCCGTTGCGGTAGAAGAGCACCGAGGCGACCTGGCTGCTGCGGTGCCGGTAGGGGCCCGTCGGGGTGAACTCGGTGACGAAGGGGCCTCTGATGTTGTGCGGAAGGACGAACTCCCCCTGGGGGTTCTGGGGCTGCCAGGCCTGTTGGCCCCACATGTTGTTGCTCATGGTGTTCCCGCTCCCTGGACCGCCTCCCACATACGGCGGACCTGCTGGTCGTCCAACGGATTGTCGGGGTCTTCCGACAGTTCTTTGATCAGTGAAAGCAACCGGTGCCGGTCGTCCGGCCCGTGCACGAGCAGCGGCAGGAACCGCTCCAGCGGCTCCGCCCAGGCCCGGCCCGCACAGCCGCGCAGCCAGTCCGCCAGGGTGTCCACGGCCGCCTCGTACGACCGGCCGGTCTGCAGCGCGGTCCACAGCAACCCGGCGAGTTCCGGGGCGAGTTCGGGCCGTACGGCGGCCAACGCCAGCATCAGCGGCCAGTCGCCGTAGCCCTCCAGGTCCGGGTGCTGGTTCCACAGGTCGACCACGGAGAGGCCGGCCAGGTAGACCGCGCTCTGCAGGCCGAGGTCCTGCTGCGGCCGCCGTTCGTCGGAGAGCCACAGGCGGATCCGCCGGAAGGTCGCCGGGTCGCAGTTCGCGCCGCTGAAGTGGGCGATCTGGGCCGAGGCGACGGTCCTCAGCTTCCCCTCCTCCCAGACGCCGATGCCGCCGAGGAGGTCGAGCGAGTCCCGGACCGTGACGGTGGCCCGGCCCCGGCCGAGCACCGCTGCGGCCGTCCAGCGCAGGTTCTCCTCCCCCTCGCGCGCCCAGAGCGCGACCAGGGCCCGGGTCGCGCCGCCGACCTCCGGGGAGGCCACGGCCACGTCGAGCACGTTGGCGGCGAAGACCCGGCGGCGGAGCTGGTCGGCCTGGCCCATGGGCTGCACCAGTTCCTGCACGGTGTGCGAGCAGTCGAGCCGGCACAGCTGTCCCGCCGCGACCGCGGCCCGGACCCAGACCTGGGGACGGCCGTCCTCGCACAGCCCGGACAGCCAGCGCAACACGGGACCGCGCACATTGTGCCGGTGCTCCCAGAGATGGATGAGGACGGCGGCGGCGAGCGACTCGCCCCGGAACCGGACCGTGCGCACCGGGACGTCCTCGTCGCCGACCTGTTCCACGCCGAGTTCGGCCACGGCGCGCGCGGAGACGAGCCGGGCGTCGACACCGTCGCTGAACAGTGGGCGGCCCGGTGTCGACTCCGGGGCCACGGTGACGGCCAGCTCCCAGGCGAGGATCTCCGCGGCCTCGGCGACCGCGCTCAGCGAGGCCCCGCCGAGCACCGCCACGGCGATCCGGTACGCCGCGTCCCGCAGCCGCTGCGGAGTCTCCGACCGCGGACCTCCCACGAACCACTCGGCGGCCTGCGTCTTGGCGAACTCCCGGCATTCGTCGAGGAGTTCGGCATGGGTACGGGATCCGCGCGCGTACTTGGCGACCAGCACCGCGAACCGGGCCGCCTCCCGCGGCCGGAGCTCACCGATGCCGAGCGCCGCGGTCACGTCCGGGGCGGTCGCGGCCGACCGTGCCGTGCTCTGTGCCGACGGCGGCACGTCCTCCAGTTCGTTCGCGAGGTGCTTCTCCAGTACGTCGGCGGCGGCGGCCGGGGTGTGGAGGCGGTGGTAGCGACCACCCTGGGAGTACAGGTCGCCGACCTCGGGCACGGCCAGCAGGACGGCGTACGCCTTGCGGTCACCGAGGAGGGCGCACCACCGGTCCAGGCCTGCCTCGCCCGGCAGTCCGGCGGTCGAGGACTCCAGGACGTAGCCGTGCCCCTCGTGGATCTGTTCCGCCTCCAGCTCGTCCAGATCGGTCTCGGGGTCGAGCCGGGAGACCTTGCCCCGGGTCAGGTCGTCCACCAGGGAAAGGGCGGTGTACATCCGGCCGGTCCCGGGCTGCCCGCACAGCAACAGCAGCCGCCGGGACCGGAGTTGCTCCTTGTGTCCGCCGTATCCCTCGGGCTCCTGGAAGACCTGGCGCAGCGTGCGCAGTTCCTCCTCGGGCACCGGGCCCGCGAGCAGCCGTGGTCCCTGCTGCCCGAACAGGTTGACGGCCCCGATGGAACCGCCGCTGATCAGGGTGCTCGACCCCTGCGAGGTGAAGCTGGGTCCGGCCGACCGGTAGACGCGGGACGCCGCCGCGCCGGACCCCAGTCCCTCCCCCGCCAGCGGGTCGGCGGACGCGCCCCCGATGACGTCCTGGGCCGGCTCGGACCCGGCGACGGGCTCGGCCTTCGGCTGCTGGTCCTGCTGGGGGTTCGGGGGCCCGGCTCCGGCGGGCTGCCCGCCGGGATTCGGTTTCGGGTTGGGTCCCGGGGGCGCCGGGTTCTGCGCGTTCACCGCTCACTGCCCGGGTGTGCGGACCTGCCGATGTTGATCGTTTCGATCCGCTCGCTGTTGATGATCTCCCCGCTGCCGTAGTTGTGGTTGTTGACCACGCGCCCGGGAGCCGCCTCCGGTGCGGCCGGTGCGGGGCCGGAGGGGCCGGCCGAGGGCTTCCCGGGTTCGGGCAACGGCGGCTGCGGCAGCCCCGGGACCATGAACCACGCGGTCTGCGGGCCTTCCTTGAGCTGCACCTCGCGGCCGGCGTAGTGCTCGGGCTCCACCCAGCGCCCGCCGGGCCGTACGACCTCCTCGTACAGCCGGTCGGAGGCCACCGCGACCAGGGCCGCCTGCGGGGCCAGTTCGAGGACGGCCTTCGCCGTGTCGCAGTCGCCGAGGCGGCAGGCCAGGTCGACGGCCCGGCCGGAGCGGCCGTGGGCGTCGGCGGTGACCGGACCGATGTGCATGCCGGCGCGGAGTCTGAGCGGGACCCTGGCCCGGTCGTTGCTCTCGCGCAGGTTCTGGTGGAGATACTCCAGCCATTCGCCGACCACCCGCTTGGGCGCCACGGTGGACGTCAGGATGCTGAGAATCCCGTCCCCCCGGTCCTCCTGGTACAGGCGCGGCGCCCGGATGCCCGCCTGTTCGAAGGCCTTGCCCGACACCTCGTAGAGTCTGGCCCGCATGTCCGGTTTCTCCGAGTCGGACAGCAGTCCCGACCCCTGAGCGTCCAGATTCACGATGAAGCCGTACTCGGCTTGCCCCTCCATCACTTTCCCCTCCTGCCGTTCCGGCGACCCCGGACCCCTGTGATGTTCCCGGGCCCGACGGGTCGCCGCTGTAGCCGTTTACACAGCGCGGGACTTCCGTGTCCTCAGGTGTCCTGCTCCCGGTGCTCGCCGCCCGCCAGCAGCCGGAGTGGTTCCAGGTCGGCGACGGCCAGGGTGCCGGGGCCGGTGCGGACCAGGCCCTGCTCGCGCAGCAGTCGCAGTGCCTTGGCCACGGCCTCGCGGGTGGATCCCACGGAGGCGGCCAGTTCGTGCTGGGCGAGGGGCAGTCTGATCGTGACGCCGGTGCCCTCGGGCCGGCCGGTGCGGTCGGCGAGTTCGACCAGTCGCTCCGACAGTCTCTGCAGCACGGTCATGGAGGCCAGGGCCCGGCGCTCGTGGTCGGCGCTGCGCAGCCGTTCGGTGAGCTGTCCCACCAACAGGGCGTTGGCGTGCGGCCGTTCGGCGAGGAACCGGCGGAACCGTTCCGCCGTGACGACCAGGCCCGTGACCGGGCCGAGCGCGCTCACCGAGGCGCTGCGCGGTCGGCCGTCGAGGGCCGCCATGTCGCCGACGACCTCGCCGGCCTGACGCAGCCCCAGGATCAGCCGTCCGCCCCGCTCGGTCGTCGACCACACGGTGCACCAGCCGCTGAGCACGACCACGGCGAACGTGGTGCGCTCCCCCTCGCCCATGAGGGGATCCTGCGACGCGTACGGATGTCGGGTGCCGAGCGCGGCGAGGGCCGCGCGATCAGCGGCGGCCAGTCCGCCCATGAAGGTATGGCGCTCGCCGAACAGCCCCACCGTAGTCCCCCGACCGATATCCCCCGATGGTCGCCAAGCGGAATGCGGCAGGGCCCGGTGAACTAGTCCGCCCGTGGCCTCGCCCGCCAAGCGAGACACTCAGGGTAGCGCTCTCGGCACGGAATGCGCCCCCAGTTACCGGAATGCGACCTTGGCACCACGGCGAGTGAGGGACATCAGAGTTCGGGACCGTCCTCGGGCCCCTCCTGATACGAGTACCGCTGTTCCTTCCAGGGGTCCCCCACGTTGTGGTACCCCCGCTCCTCCCAGAACCCCCGCCGGTCCGCCGTCATGTACTCGACGCCCCGGACCCACTTCGGGCCCTTCCAGGCGTACAGGTGGGGGACGACCAGGCGGAGGGGGAAGCCGTGTTCCGCGGTGAGGAGTTCGCCGTCCTTGTGGGTGGCGAAGATGGTGCCGGCGGCGGCGAAGTCGGCGAGGCGGAGGTTGGCGCTGAAGCCGTACTCCGCCCAGACCATGACGTGGGTGACGACCGGGGCCGGCGGGGCGGTGTCCAGGATCGTGCGGGCGGGGATGCCGCCCCATTCGGCGCCGAGCATGCTGAACTTCGTGACGCAGTGCAGATCGGCCACTACCGAGTCGTAGGGCAGAGCGGTGAACTCGTCGTGGTTCCAGCAGTGCTTGTCGCCGTCGGCGGTGGCGCCGAAGACCCTGAACTCCCAGCGCTCGGGGCGGAACTTGGGCACCGGGCCGTAGTGCGTGACCGGCCAGCCGCGCTGGAGCCGCTGGCCCGGTGGAAGCTCGGGCTGTTCGACCCCTCTCTGACCCATGACTCCATCCTGACAGACGGGGGGCGGTGCACATGACCGGCTCTGGGCGGATTCGGGCAACTCCTACTAAGCATGCACTTACTGGACGACGTCTTCGCGCCGGTGCAATCATGCGGCGCAACCCGCCAGTCCCCCCGTTTCTGGAAGGAGCCTCTGCGATGCAGGGCGACCCCGAGGTCCTCGAATTCCTGAACGAGCAGCTCACCGGCGAGCTGACCGCGATCAACCAGTACTGGCTGCACTACCGCATCCAGGACAACAACGGCTGGACCAAGCTCGCCAAGTACACGCGTGAAGAGTCCATCGACGAGATGAAGCACGCGGACAAGATCACCGAGCGCATCCTGATGCTCGACGGTCTGCCGAACTACCAGCGGCTGTTCCACGTCCGGGTCGGCCAGACGGTCACCGAGATGTTCCAGGCGGACCGGCAGGTGGAGGTCGAGGCGATCGACCGCCTCAAGCGCGGGATCGAGGTGATGCGCACGAAGGGCGACATCACGTCGGCCAACATCTTCGAGGACATCCTTGAGGACGAGGAGCACCACATCGACTACCTCGACACGCAGCTGCAGCTGATCGAGCAGCTCGGCGAGGCGCTCTACATCGCGCAGCAGATCGAGCAGCCCAGCTAGCTCGTGCCCGACGGACCGTCTCTAGGCCGCGTCTTCCAGTCCGGCCAGTTCGGTCAGCTCGGCCAATTCGCTCAGTCCGGCCAATTCGCTCAGTCCGGCCATCTCGGCGAGCATCGGCCTGCCCTGGTCGGACAGCTCGCGGCGCGGGCAGGCGCCCCGGCCCAGCAGGGCCTGAATCCGGCGTACGCACGACCCGCAGTCGGTGCCCGCCTTGCAGGCCGACGCTATCTGCCGGGGGGTGCAGGCACCGCCCTCCGCGTGCTTCGCCACCTGCGCCTCGGTCACACCGAAGCAGTTGCAGACGTACACGCGGGTCACCTCCCGGGCGGGATCGAAGGTCGTCGTGCCATCCCGATAATCGGTGAGGCTAACCTAACCTTACCCGCCGCGCCGGAGCTGTAAAAGTGCCGTGGGGCGGGGATCGTATGTGATCCCCGCCCCACGGCACACTGCTGTAACAGGCGAAACGGCTACTGGTCCCTGTACATCTCGGCGACGAGAAAGGCCAGGTCGAGCGACTGGCTGCGGTTGAGGCGCGGGTCGCAGGCCGTCTCGTAGCGCTGGTGCAGGTCGTCGACGAAGATCTCGTCGCCGCCGCCCACGCACTCGGTGACATCGTCACCCGTGAGCTCCACGTGGATGCCGCCCGGGTGGGTGCCGAGGCCCTTGTGGACCTCGAAGAAGCCCTTCACCTCGTCGAGCACGTCGTCGAAGCGGCGGGTCTTGTGACCGGAGGCCGCCTCGTACGTGTTGCCGTGCATCGGGTCGGTGATCCACGCGACGGTCGCGCCGGACGCGGTGACCTTCTCGACCAGCTCGGGCAGCTTGTCGCGGACCTTGTCCGCACCCATCCGCACGATGAAGGTGAGCCGGCCGGGCTCGCGGTCCGGGTCGAGGCGCTCGATGTACTGCAGCGCGTCCTCGGCGGTCGTCGTCGGGCCGAGCTTGATGCCGATCGGGTTGCGGATCTGGGAGGCGAACTCGATGTGCGCGCCGTCCAGTTGACGGGTGCGCTCGCCGATCCACACCATGTGCGCGGAGACGTCGTAGAGCCTGCCGGTGCGGGAGTCGACCCGGGTCAGGGCCGACTCGTAGTCCAGCAGGAGCGCCTCGTGCGAGGAGTAGAACTCGACGGTCTTGAACTCCTCCGGGTCCGTGCCGCAGGCCCGCATGAAGTTCAGCGCGCTGTCGATCTCGCGTGCGAGCTGCTCGTAGCGCTGGCCGGACGGGGACGACTTCACGAAGTCCTGGTTCCAGGCGTGCACCTGGCGCAGGTCGGCGTAACCGCCGGTGGTGAAGGCGCGGACCAGGTTGAGCGTGGAGGCGGACGCGTTGTACATCCGCTTCAGGCGCTCGGGGTCCGGGATGCGGGACTTCTCGTCGAAGGCGAAGCCGTTGACCGAGTCGCCGCGGTACGTCGGCAGCGTCACGCCGTCACGGGTCTCGGTGCCCTTCGAGCGCGGCTTCGAGTACTGGCCGGCGATCCGGCCGACCTTCACGACCGGCACGGAGGCGGCGTACGTGAGGACGGCGCCCATCTGGAGCAGGGTCTTCAGCTTGTTGCGGATGTGGTCGGCGGACACCGCGTCGAAGGCCTCGGCGCAGTCGCCGCCCTGGAGGAGGAACGCCTCTCCCTTGGCGACGGCCGCCAACCGGGCGCGCAGCTGGTCGCACTCGCCCGCGAAGACGAGCGGCGGATACGACTCAAGGTCCGCGATCACTGCGCGCAGAGCCTCGGTGTCGGGGTACTCGGGCTGCTGCGCCGCGGGCAGGTCTCGCCAGGTGTTGCCAGCGCTGGCGCTGGTCTTAGCGTTCACGGTCACGCCCTCAACATTACGGGGTCGTGTCGAGCTATTTTCGCGCGGCTCGACAGGTGAGACACCCTCACGCTCAGGTGCGCGTGGGGTAGGGTGCGCTCCATGTTCGCGCATTCGACCCGTAACTGGTGGTGGACCGCTCATCCGGCGGCCCACTGACTGCGCGTACTCCCAGTACTCCGCGAAGGCCGCCCGAGGGGCGGCCTTCGGTGTGTCCGGGGTCCGTTCCTCTCCACGAGAAGGAACCAAGGACCCATGCATCTGGACGACCTGCTCAGCGATCCCCGCCCGTTCGCCCTGCTGCGCCGCCGCACCCCGGGCCACGACCAGGACGTGATCGAGGTCATGCTCGGCCCGGTCGCCTCCTACGACCGCCTCGCCGACCTCCCCGCCGAGGGCCTGGCCCTGATCCCCTACCGCCAGATCCGCGAGCGCGGCTTCGACGTCCGCGACGACGGCACCCCGCTGGCCTTCCTCACCCCCGAGGAGTCGTACGAGATCCCGCTCGCCGACGCCCTGGCACAACTGCCCGCGCACGACGTCCGGGTCGAGGGCGGTGGCTTCGACGTCGACGACGAGGCCTACGGCGAGATCGTCGGACGGGTGCTGCGGGAGGAGATCGGGCGGGGCGAGGGCGCCAACTTCGTCATCCGGCGGACGTACGAGGGCGAGATCCCGGGGTACGGCAGGGCCGAGGCGCTGGCGTTGTTCCGGCGGCTGCTGGTCGGGGAGCGGGGCGCGTACTGGACGTTCGTCGTGCACACCGGAAATCAGAAAGGGCCCGAAGGGCCTTCCTTGGAAGGGC
>NZ_JBXVPZ010000199.1:0-17505 GCF_057961495.1 Streptomyces sp. P5F9
GCCCCAGTACCGACCGCCACTCCCACCCCCTCGCCCAGCACAACCTCCGCCGCAACGAGCCTCGCGGACATCCTCGATCCCCTCTTCCGCGACGACGCCGAGCAGCAAAGCCCGTCACCCGACGCGAGCCCCCCACTCCCCGCGAGCCCTTCACCAAGCTCGGCCACTTCGAGGCCGGAGTCCGGAGCACCGCCCGAACCCCGGCTGTCCACCACGCCTGTGTCACCTCCTCCCAGCCACCGGACCGTCGAGCCGTCGCCCCGACCGGACTCCACCGGGGGAACCTCCCGAACCTGCGACATCAGTGATCTCAAAGCCCCCGAGGAAAGGGAGGCCGGCCGATTTGCCGCCGAGGCATGGAACATGAAGGGAAGCCGCCTCGAACTGCACGACCTCGTCTTCGGCGGCGTGGTGACCGTGGACACGGCCGCCGGGCCCAAGCGGGTGCTCAAGTTCTCCGCGGGGAGCGTCACGATCCGTGACCTGAAGATGGCCGTACCTGTCGGCCCGCAGATCCAGCACATCGACGGGGCGCCCGGCTCGACATCCACGCTGCGAGGCGACGGCATCACCATGTACGTCGAAAGCCTGACGGGCACCCTCTCCGGCGTCGAAGGCGTTCCCGTACCGCCCGTCCTCCGCCTGCGCCTCACCCCCGACACGGTGCCGGAGTGGCTCTACGACACGGTCGGGAAGCTTGACCTCAAGCTCCAACTCGGCCTGCACGACGCCGACATCGACCAGGCCGGACAGACGGGTGGACAACTCGCCATCCCGGGAATCCACGGGTACGGAACGCCACGCTGAAGCCGGCACCAGGCGGCTGTGGTCGGTCGTGGTCATGGGTGACGACACCTGACCTGACGGCATGCCGAGCCCCCACGACGCGCAGTTTGTTCATCGGCGACACCGGACCAGGAGTTCGCAGGCGCAGTTCGAGGCGACGTCGCCTCGAAGACACGGGAGAGGCAAGGGAGCCAGGGGAGATGGAGCGCGTCGATCTGGGTGAGGTGCCGTATGAGGCGGCGCAGGCCGACATGGCCGGCTGGGTGGCCGAGCGGAAGCAGGGGCGTACTGGGGATCGGTTGTTTCTACTCACCCACCCACCCGTGATCACCTACACGGCGCGGACACCGGCCGACCAACTGCCGGAACCGGCTTCGCCGATCAGCCTGGTCGAAGTCGACCGGGGAGGGCACGCCACCTATCACGGGCCAGGGCAGCTGATCGGGTATCTCGTGCTGAACGTGCGCGAGCTGGGACCGCGCGGCTTGATACGCCGGATCGAACACGCCCTGATCCGTGCGCTGGGATCACTCGGGTTCGAGGCGATACGCAGGGACACACCCCGAGGCGCCGAGAGCCTGGTCGGCGTGTGGACCCCCGGCCACCGCAAAATCGCCTCCATCGGCATGCGCATCAGCGGCGACGTCACCAGCCACGGATTCGCGCTCAACATAGACCCGGACCTCGACGTCTACACCGCGTTCACGGCCTGCGCCCTGCCCGGTGTCCGGATGACCTCGCTGGCCCAACTCGCCGCCGAACTCGGCCGGCCCACGCCCACGGAGGCGCAGGTGAGGGATGCGGTAGCCGACGCTGTAACAGCCGAGCTGGCGCGAACGCGCACACCCTTCTGAGCCGGGGCAGGCGCTTGCGCGGTGGCCGCCGCTCAACTTCCAGTCCCCGCCTCCCGGTCCCGGTGGACCGTCGGCCACGGGCCGAACCGGCCTGGCATTTCCCGCCCACCGGCTGCCGGTGCGGAACCGCCGGATCATCCCCTCGAACTGCTCGCGCAGCCGCTCAGGGTACGGACCGAGCTTGCCCATAGGCAGGAACGGGTCGGTCAACTGCTCCTGCTTGTCGGTGAGTTGTCTGCGCGTCACGATCGCCTTGCTGTCGGCTTCGATCGGCAGGATCGGTCACGACATCACACAGGCCCGCGACCGGAGACCTGGCCGTGAACTTCCAGCTCCGCAGGGAGCCGGTGTCGATCGAGCGGATAGAGCACGGCATCGGCTTCATCCGGGCCCAGGCAGATCGAGGCGGTCATCTGGAGCCGGCAGGTCATAGGGAGCCGGTTGCGGCGACTGCTGGGACAGGGGCCGGCGCCTCGACTTGGAATTTGTAAACTGATCGGTTTACGATGGCCCTGAAACCGACCGGTTTCATCGGTCGGAGTCCCGGCGGGGTGCCGCATCTCCGGTTCCGCGTCGACGGCCGTGTGTGCCGAGATTGAGCCTGCCGAGGGTCGCCGGACCGCAATGAAGCTGTCCGCCCCTCTCCGGATATGAGCGTGTTGTCCGAGACCGGAGTAAGTCATGAGTGGGATTCACCCGTTCCGCGTCCTGCGTGCCAAACCCCTGTGGATCGCCAATGGCGTCATCACGGGCGTTCTCGCGCTGCTGTTCACCGTGTTCTACGTCGGGGCCAACATCGATCCCGTCGATCACATGAGGAATCTGCCCGTCGGTCTGGTCAACGCCGACAAGGGGGCCGCTGTCGGTGGCAAGCAGGTCAACCTCGGGGCCGGGATCACCGAGTCGATCAAGAAGTCCACCGTGAGCGGGGACAAGATCGACTGGAAGGTGATGGACGAGAAGGAGATGGAGGAGGAACTCGGCAAGGGCAAGCTGTACGGTGCGCTCGTCGTCCCCGCCGACTTCACCTCCGCCACGACCGCGCTGACCGGCACCGCGACCACCGGGACCCCGGCCCGCCCGACGCTGACGGTGCTGACCAACCAGTCCGCCGGCAGCGTGGGCTCCAGCCTGGCCCGGACGGCGACAACGTCGGCGGCCGAAGGTGCCTCGCTCCAGGTGGGCAAGGAGCTCACATCCCAGATCGGGACCGGGCAGGCGAAGCTGCCGGCCGCGGCGCGCGTCCTGCTGGCCGACCCGGCGGCCGTCACCGTCGAGGATGGCCATCCCCTCGACTCGCACAGCGGCCTGGGCCTGACGGCGTTTTATTACGCGCTCGTCCTCGTGGTCTGCGGCATGCTCTCCGCCAACGTCATCAGCGGCCAGGTGGACCACGCCCTCGGCTACACCCACAACGACATGGGCCCGCTGCGCCTGCACCGCCCGCTGATCCGGGCGACCCGGGTGCAGACCCTCGCCGTCAGCAGCACTCTCATGGCCGGGCTGTCCCTGCTGATGGGGAGCCTGGTCATGGCGGGCGCGGTCGGCCTCATGGGAATGCACGCCGCCCATCTGCCCCTGCTGTGGCTCTACTCGGTGTGCGCCATCGCGGTCTCCGGGATCGGTGCGCTGACCCTGCTCGCCGTCTTCGGCACGCCCGGCATGCTGGTGGTCACGCTGGTCTTCATCGGGATGGCGGTGCCGACGGCCAACGCCACCACACCGCTTCAGGCGCTGCCCGGCTTCTATCGCTTCCTGGCGGAGTTCGAACCGCTGCGGCAGATCACCGGCGGCATCCGCTCGATCCTCTATTACGACGCCCAGGCCGACGCCGGCCTGACCCGGGGCTGGGTCATGATGGCCGTCGGCCTCGCGGCAGCCGCCCTCTTCGGCTTCGGCGTGACGGGCTGGTACGACCGCAAGGGGCTGCACCGCATCCCCGCCGGGACGGAGCCCGAGAAGTCCGCTGCCCCGGCGTAGGCGGAAGGCGGCTCACCCAGGACGGGGCCACTACTCGGAGTGGCCCCGGTGCACGGCGCCCCCTGCGGGGACGAGAGGCGCGTGCACCGTCAGGGCTCGGCGACGGTCTTTCCCCCGAGATCGTCGCCGAGCCTCTGAGCGGCCTTCAGGCGGCCGCGCGGCGTGGGCGTCTCCCCGACACCCCGTGGAAACCGATCGGTTTCTTTTTCGTCCGATTCGAGTTAACCTCGCGGTATGACCACCAAAGTGAAGCAAAGCCCCCGGGAGCGGCTGCTGGAGGCAGCGGCCACGCTCACCTACCGCGACGGCGTCGGCATCGGCGTCGAGGCGCTGTGCAAGGCCGCGGGGGTGTCGAAGCGCTCCATGTACCAGCTGTTCGAGAGCAAGGACGAACTGCTGGCGGCGAGCTTGAAGGAGCGTGCCGCCGCCTTCGCGGCTAGCCTCCTGCCCCCGGCGGATGACGGCCGTTCCCCCCGCGAGCGGATCCTGTACGTCTTCGAGCGGGTGGAGTCGCAGGCAGGTGCGCCCGACTTCCAGGGCTGCCGGTACCTGGCTGTGCAGATCGAGCTCAAGGACCAGACCCACCCCGCGAGCCAGGTAGCCCACCAGATCAAAGCGAACCTGACGGCCTTTTTCCGTTCCGAGGCCGAACAGGGCGGGGCGAGCAACCCCGACCTGCTGGCCCGGCAGCTCATCCTGGTCTTCGACGGCGCCAGCGCCCGAGCGGGAATCCGGGCCGACAGCCTGACCGGACTCGTCGCACCCACCGTGGTCACCCTGCTCGACGCGGCGGACATGCGCTGACGCGCTCCGGGTTCGACCAGGCTCGGCAACCGAGGCTCTCTGCTGGGGTTGATGTCAGTCTCCGGCAGCCGGAGCGGCGCCCACGGCCTCACGCCCCCGCCTTCCGGTGATCGGAGGAAAGCCCGATGGCCGTAAGCGTGTTGCCGAGCATGCCGCAGGCAAGGAAGCTTGTGGTCTCGTGGGCGTCGGCACCCAGCGACAGGTGCACGGTTTCCCATAGTCGCATCCAGCCGGCCCGGACGAGCTCGCCCGTCTGGTCGTCGCCCTCCGCCTCGACGGCCGCGACGACGGCGTATCCCTGCATCTGCATCAGGAGCGTTTCGGGGCGCGCCGAGATCAGCCGCGCGTACGCGTCCGTCATGGCACGCCGGGTCTGCTCACCGCCCTCCGCCCCGTCGGCCGCCCGCTCGAAAGCCAGGCGGGTGTCTTCCATGCTCCGCACCAGCGCGGCGACGAAGATCGCCTTCTTGCCCGGGAAGAGCCGGAAGAGGTACGGCTGCGTGACGCCGACGCGTTTGGCGATCGCCTCGGTGGAGGTCCCGTAGTAGCCCTTGAGTGCGAACTCGGAGATCGCTGCGCGGACGACGCTTTCGCGTCTCTCTTGCGCACTGACCCTGGCCATGCCGCCATTGTGGCAGGCGCCGGTCGGTTCGCGTCAGCCGGCAAGGCGCCTGACCGGGCGCAAGGTCCGCAGGGCCCGTGTGACGGCCGACCGCCATGAGACGGGCTCCCGTCTGCCGAACGTCACAAGCGGCACTCCGCCCCGTCTTGGGCGAGAGGCCGCAGCCGCCGCGCGGCCCGATCGGCCTCGGCGTGCAGGCGGTGGCACGGCCAGGATCGGGTTGGCGTTTGAGCTTGCGCATGGAAACCGATCGGTTTACTGTGAATGAAACTGATCAGTTTCTAGTGAGTCAGGAATCCATGATGACGACGAACCGGCCGGTGGCACTCGTGACGGGTGCGTCATCCGGCATCGGGAAGGAAACCGCGCTCGCCCTGGTCGCAGCCGGATTCACCGTGATCGGCACCGGCCGCGACACCTCGCGCGTCG
This sequence comes from Streptomyces sp. P5F9, assembly GCF_057961495.1. Taxonomy (NCBI): domain Bacteria; kingdom Bacillati; phylum Actinomycetota; class Actinomycetes; order Kitasatosporales; family Streptomycetaceae; genus Streptomyces; species Streptomyces sp. P5F9. The sequence goes on from NZ_JBXVPZ010000199.1 coordinate 5,476, forward strand.
CCCCGCTCGACGGTGTGACGTTCCTCGACCTCGACGTGGCCAGTGACGCCTCGGTCGCCACAGCGGTCCAGGAGGTGAGCGAGCGGTTCGGGCGGATCGACGTCCTGGTCAACAACGCCGGAATCGGCTCACTGGGTGCGGCCGAGGAAACCTCCCTCGAACAGGCCCAGGGCGTCTTCGACACCAACGTCTTCGGGGTCATGCGCATGGTGAACGAGGTCCTGCCGTACATGCGCGGCCAGGGGCGCGGGCGCATCATCAACCTCTCCTCCGTGGTCGGATTCGTGCCCCAGCCCTACATGGCCGTCTATGCCGCCTCCAAGCATGCGGTCGAGGGCTACACCGAGTCCCTGGACCACGAGGTCCGTGACCACGGCATCAGGGCGCTTCTCGTCGAACCCGCCTACACCAACACCGGATTCGAGACCAACAGCGCGCGGCCCAACACGCCCCTGCATGCCTACGAGAGGCAGCGGCGGACCGTCGACCGCGTGATGGCAGAGGCGATCAGGGACGGCGACGACCCCGCCGTGGTCGCCCGGGCGGTCGTCGCGGCAGCCACCGACGCGAAGCCGAAACTGCGCTACGCCGCCGGCCCCACGGCCGGACGGGCACGCCTGCTCCGTTTCGTTCCCGCCTGGGCCTTCGACCGGCAGATCCGCAAGATGAACCAACTGGCCGGCTGACGCCTGCCCGCACTCACACACCCCGCAGGACAAACGACGCATTGGGGCGGCTCAGGACGGAGATCCAGGTCGAGTTCGACGTTCCGGCGGAGATGGGTGACGGCACGGTGCTGCGGGCGGATGTCCAGCAGCCCGGCGGTACGGGGCCGTGGCCGGTTCTGCTGAGCCGGCGGTCTTCACCGCCGAACCGCTCACCGGGGACGTCGAAGTGACCGGCCGGGTCCGGGCGGTGCTCTTCGCCGCCACGGACGGGTCCTCGACCGACCGGGTGGCGCGCCTGTGCGACGTCGACGAAAACGGCGTCTCCCGCAAAGTGGCCGACGGCATCGTCCGGATGCGCGCGGCGACACCGGGCGAGGTGGCCGAGCGCGTCGTGGACCTGTGGTCGACCGGCATCGTCTTCCGGGCGCGCCGCCGGATACGGGGCCAGGTCACCTCCAGTAACTTCCCCCGTAGGGACCGCAACCTCAACACGGGCGAGCCTGAGGAGGGCGGGACCACGGCCCGAGTGGCGCGGCAGCAGGTCGTCCATGACCCCGCCCGGCCGTCCTGCATCGTCCTGCCAGTGGTTCCGGTCCCATAAGAAGCACCGCGTCCGTCGAGCCGCCACAGTCATGGGATTGATCGTCACCCCCGGCCTCATCCGTTCCCTCCCAACGCACCGGCGACCGGGTCTCCTTCGTGTTGGGCGGCGAGGCGCTCAGCGCCCGGCGAGGCGTCGCGTCGGTGACGGAGGCGACGCAAGGAGCCGGATCATCCCGTGACACTGCTAAATGGACTCCAGCTCATGCAGGGTGCGTGACCCGCCTGTACGGGGCCGCGCTCGGTCCGCGCGGGCTGGGTCTCTCGTCGCGCGCCTCGCCGGCCTGCCCGCCGTACTTGAGCGGTCCTTGCGCCGCCGACACCGAGCCGTACGGCACGCCACTCCTCGCGTCACTCCGCTGAAGTCCGCCCGACGACACATCGACTCGGCATGCAGGCGTCATCCGGTGCTCAACCCGACTTGCATGACGAAACCGATCGGTTTACGGTGGGGGAAACCGATCGGTTTTCACTTCGTGGAGGTAATCATGACGGCAATCAAGGGCGCCAACGTCCTCGTCACCGGAGGCAGCCGGGGCATCGGCAAGATGCTGGTCGAGGAGCTCTATGCCCGCGGGGCCGGCAAGGTCTACGCCACGGCCCGTGACCCGCGCACGGTGACCCACCCCGATGCCGTTCCGCTGGCGCTTGAGGCCACTGACCCGGCATCCGTGGCAGCGGCGGCCGAGCAGGCCCAGGACGTCACCATCCTGATCAACAACGCCGGTGCGTCCGTCCGCGCTTCGTACCTCAACTCCCCGATGGAGGACGTACGCCGGGATCTGGAGACCAACTTCTACGGGCCGCTGCTGGTCACCCGGGCCTTCGTGCCGATCATCGAGCGCAACGGCGGGGGCCACATCCTCAACGCCCACTCCGCCCTGTCCTGGCTGGCCGACGGCACGCCCTACGGCGCCTCCAAGGCCGCCCTGTGGTCGCAGACCAACTCCCTGCGCCTGGAGCTGCAGCCGCGCGGCATCGCGGTGACCGGGCTCCACATGGCCTACGTGGACACCGACATGACCTCGGGCGTCGACGCACCCAAGGCCGACCCCCGCGACATCGCCGTGGCCGCGCTCGACGGCATCGAGGCGGGAGCGCACGAGGTGCTCGCCGACGACACCACCCGCTGGGTCAAGTCCCAGCTGTCCTCCGACCTGGAAGCCATGTATGCCCAGCTGAAGAAGTGACACCACCCGCGGTTTCCAGGGAGCCCGTGTGGACAACTTGCCCACCCACCGCTTCGTCGATGTGAGCGGGTTCCGGCTGCGCATCACCGGACAGGGGCAGGGCCGCCGGTCCTGCCGCTGCACGACCGGCCGGAGAGCTGGTACTCCTGGCGTCACCGGTTCGGGGCCCCTGGGGCGGCCGGGTGCCGGGTCGCCGATCCCGACCAGCGCGGTGCGCCCGTAGCGAGCAGCCACCGGACGTCACGTCGTACAACCTGCTCCACCTCGTCGGTGACGTGATCACCCTGATCGAGGAACTCGGGGAGGAGCAGGCGGTCGTAGTCGGCCACGACTGGGACGCACCCGTTGCCTGGACAACGGCCATGCTGCGCCCGGACAAGGTTCTGTGCGGTGGCCGGGCTCAATATTCCGCCCGTTCCGCCCGGCGGCATGGTGCCGCCCTCGATCACCCGCACCGAGTACGGCGAGGGCGTCTACCAGGTCTGCTTCCAGCAGGAGGGAGTCGCCGACGTGGAGTTCGCCAGCGACATCCAGGACTCCTTGCGCCGCCTCCTGGACACCATGCCGGAGTCGCCCACCCTCCCGGCCTGGCTGACGGAGGGGGCATCCTGGCGTACGCGGAGGACTTCGTCCTGCACGGCGAGCGGGCGGTCACCGGGGCCTTCGACCGGTACCGGAACATCGAACGCAACAACGAACTGCTCGCACCCTTCCAGGGTCGCGGGATCGACGTTCCTGCGCTGAGTGTGGCGGGAGACCGCGACATGATCACCTGGTTGCATACCCGGACGGGGGCAGCTCGCTGAGCGAGATCTGCCGTGGCCAACGCCGCACTCCTCGACTTCCTCAGCCGCATCGACGGCTCCGCGTCCCGATGACGCCACGCGGCATCCGCCTCGTGGCCTTCTGAACAGCTGATTTCACCCACCGGACAGAGGACACATTGATGCCAGAGCGCAACCCCATCCTGATCACCGGTGCCGCCGGCGAAGTCGGTGGTGTGAGCCGAACGATGGTCGAGATGCTGCTCGAACAAGGGCACCCGGTGCGCGCGTTCGTACGCCAGGACGACGAACGCGCCCACGCGCTCCGCCAGGCCGGGGCCGAGATCTTCGCCGGTGACCTGCTCACCATCGCCGACGTGACCGCCGCGCTGAAGGGCGTCCGGCGCATCTACTTCAGCATGAGCCTGTCGCCGTACTACACCGACGCCGTCAGCCTGATGGCCGCCGCGGCTCGGGCCCAGGGCGACATCGAGGTGTTCGTCAACATCTCCGAGTACGAGCAGTCGTTCATGACGTTCGAGAGGATGACCGCGCCGGAGGAAGAACGGCGTGCGTGGCTCGGCGGACTCATCGCCGACTGGTCGCCGCAGCAGCGGGCCCACTGGGTCGCCGAGCAGGTGCTGGAGTGGTCCGGCGTCCCGACCGTCAACGTGCGGGGGGCCATGTTCGTCGAGAACCCCCTGATGACCTGGCTCGCGCTGGAGCCGTTGAGCAGGGGGGAACTGCGCCTGCCCTTCGGTGACCATCGGCTCGCGCCCATCGCGGGGTACGACGTGGCGGAACTCTGCGTGCGAATCCTGACCGACCCGGCGCCGCACATCTCGAAGTCCTACGACCTCAACGGTCCTGAGCTGAAGGACATGCACGGGTTCGCACAGGACTACGCCGCCGTGCTGGGTCGCGAGGTCGTCTACGTCGCCGAGGACGTCGAAACCTGGAACGAGACCTACGTCGACACCGCCCTGGCGGCGTTCCCGCACACCGCGGAGCACCTGAAGACCCTGACCCGGCTGATGGGCGGCGGCGGATACCGTGAAGGCACCGACCAGCTGGAAAGCCTGCTCGGACGCCCGCCGAAGACCGTGCGGTGGGCGCTGAAGCACCACCCGCGCATCCAGAAGCTGGCGGCCGCCTGAGCCGTCGAGAGGTCCGGAGAGGAAGCGGGTTTTCCACTCCACCGTCTCCCGCTGGAGAAGACGGCGAGCGCACTGCGCGGTGCAGAGCAACACCGTGGGCAACAAGCGAGAGGTGACCGCCGGCCTGGGCATTTCATGACGGCCCGTCAGCGCAACTGACGGGCCGTTTCGGCGGGTTGGGTTGATGGTGGGCAGCGTGAGGGTCCGGCTGTCGCGTCGGGTGGGCGCCGGGTTCCACGGCTCCGGCGGGGTGGTGCTGTTCGCAAGGCAGGGAACGTGCTGGCCAGCCGGGGTTGGGTAGAGCTTCGAGCTGGCCCAGGGCCTCGGTGGTCACAGTGCTCCATGGCCAGTGGTGGGCGACGCGGAGGATGCGGCGACGGTCGGTGGTGATCAGCTGGGCGGCGGTGGCGAACAGCCGCAGGCGGAGCCGGCGGAGTTCCCACAGGCAGGGCTTACCGGTCAGGGCGAGCATCGGCATCCAGGCGAGCAGGTCCAGGGCGATCTGGACGATCTCCAGCCAGATCTGGTTCTGCGCCATGTCATGGAGCGGGAGGGTGCGCAGGCTGGTGGTGCGGGCGGCGCGGATACGGTCTTCGGCGCGGGCGTACTGGCGGTGACGCAGTTCCAGCGCGGCGATCGGAGTGTTCTTGGTGCTGGTGGCGAAGCAGGTCACGCGCATCCCGTCGGTGTCCGCGGTCGCCGCGGTCGCGGTGAAGGCGGCGACCTCTGCGCCCCGGGCCGTCGGGCCACCGCCGAACTGGCGGACCTGAGCCGGGAGTTGGCCGCGACCAGCGCCAAGCTCGCCGGATCTCGCGACCGTGAACGCGCGTTGGAGTCGTCCCGGCGTGAACTCGTGTCCCGGCGTGAACTCATCGCCTGGCTCGCCCGGCGAGGCCGGTGGCTGTCCTGCTCGGTTGGCAGGTGGTCACCGAGGCCGTCCACCAGCACGTTCTCCGGATCCCCGCATCGGCCTGGACACCGGCCGTCGAGTCGAACGGCGAGGTCCGTGACGGCGCATGGGTCGTCGAACTCACCGGCGGTGTCTAGGAGGGATGGCCAGGTGAGATGCAGTTCATCGTCTGCACTCGTCCCGTTCCCATTCCGCCGGTTATCCGCGAGTTGGCCCGGAAATACCCCGGACCACCTGGTCAGCGGCGGGATGACGGTGGGGCAAAGTCGGAGTAAAGGGCATTTCGCCTCGCTGTCTGAATGATGGCCCGAAAGGGCGCCTGACAGGAGTTTTCCCAGGTCAGGCACCCTTTCGTTTGCCTTTAGAAGAAGCCCAGCTTCTTCGGCGAGTACGACACCAAGAGGTTCTTGGTCTGCTGGTAGTGGTCCAGCATCATCTTGTGGTTCTCGCGACCGATGCCGGACTGCTTGTAGCCGCCGAACGCCGCGTGCGCGGGGTACGCGTGGTAGCAGTTCGTCCACACCCGGCCCGCCTGGATCGCCCGGCCCGCGCGGTACGCCGTGTTGATGTCCCGGGTCCACACGCCCGCCCCGAGGCCGTACAGGGTGTCGTTGGCGACCTTGATCGCATCGTCGAAGTCGTCGAACGACGTCACCGAGACCACCGGCCCGAAGATCTCCTCCTGGAAGATCCGCATCCGGTTGTCGCCCTCGAAGATCGTCGGCTGGACGTAGTAACCGCCCTTCAACTCACCGTCGTAGTCGAGGCGTTCGCCGCCCGTGAGGATCTTCGCGCCCTCCTGCCGGCCGATGTCCAGGTAGGAGAGAATCTTCTCCAGCTGGTCGTTGGACGCCTGCGCGCCGATCATCGTGTCCGTGTCGAGCGGGTGGCCCGGCTTGATCAACTCGGTGCGGGCGACGGCCGCTTGGAGGAAGTCCGCGTAGTGGCCGCGCTGGATGAGTGCCCGGGACGGGCAGGTGCACACCTCGCCCTGGTTGAGCGCGAACATCGTGAAGCCTTCGAGCGCCTTGTCGAGGAAGTCGTCGTTCGCCGACGACACGTCGTCGAAGAAGATGTTCGGCGACTTGCCGCCGAGTTCCAGCGTGACCGGCTTGATGTTCTCCGAGGCGTACTGCATGATCAGCCGCCCCGTCGTGGTCTCGCCGGTGAAGGCGACCTTCGCCACACGCGGGCTGGACGCCAGCGGCTTGCCCGCCTCGACGCCGAAGCCGTTGACGATGTTCACCACACCCGGCGGCAACAGGTCCGCGATCAGGCTCATCCAGTAGTGGATGGACGCCGGGGTCTGCTCGGCCGGCTTGATGACGACCGCGTTGCCCGCCGCGAGCGCCGGCGCGAGCTTCCAAGTCGCCATCAGGATCGGGAAGTTCCACGGGATGATCTGCGCCACGACCCCGAGCGGCTCGTGGAAGTGGTACGCCACCGTGTCGTCGTCGACCTCGCCCAGCGAACCCTCCTGAGCCCGGATCGCCCCCGCGAAGTAGCGGAAGTGGTCGATGGCGAGCGGGATGTCGGCGGCGAGGGTCTCGCGGACCGGCTTGCCGTTCTCCCAGCTCTCCGCGACCGCGAGCGGCTCCAGGTTCGCCTCCATCCGGTCGGCGATCTTGAGCAGGATGTCGGAACGCTCGGTCACCGACGTCCGGCCCCACCCCGGCGCCGCCGCGTGCGCCGCGTCCAGCGCCCGCTCCACGTCCTCCGCGGTGCCGCGCGCGATCTCCGTGAACGGCTGCCCGTTCACCGGTGACGGGTTCTCGAAGTACTGCCCGCGGGCCGGCGGCACGTACTCGCCGCCGATGAAGTGGTCGTAGCGCGCCTGGTAGGAGACGATCGCGCCCTCGGTGCCGGGTGCCGTGTAACGGGTCATCCTGGTCTGCCTCCCGGAACAGCGCTGCCCGCCGTTGGGCAGCTCTCGGCGCGAGGCTAGGGAACAGGACGTTGCATGTACGTTGCGCGGGTGCCGGGTGCCGGGTGCCGGAAGCCAGCGGGCGGGCCGGGCGTCAAGTGCCTCGCGCTGAGGGCAGGTTGTGCGTCGAGCGCCTCGCGTCGAGGGCGGGTTACGTCAGCGACCCGCCTGCCGCGACCACGAGGCCGGTGCCGCCAGTTCGGACTCCAGCGCGACGAGGCGCGAACGCACCGGTGCCGTCGGCCGTATCGCCGCCAGCGCCCGCCACACGTCGAGGTCGTCCTCGCCCCACGGCGCGTGCGCCCAGTCCGCCAGCAGGTCGGGGTCGCGGCGGGCGATCAGCGCCGTACGGAGGCCGTCCGCGAGCCGGGTCCTGAGCCGGACCACTGCCGGTGCCTGCGAACCGGGCAGCAACGGGCCCGTGTACGCCGTCGCCGCCCCCATGACCGCGCCCCCTTCCAGCCGCCGCTCGACGATCGCCACGTCGGACTCGACCTGCGACGTGAGCCGGTACGGACGCGAGGCGAGCAGGCCCGGGCCCAACAGGCGCCGCAGCCGCGCGAGTTCGGCCCGCAACGTCACCGGCGGCACCGACTCGTCCTCGTACAGCGCGCACAGCAACTCGTCGCCGGTCAGCCCCTCGGGATGCCGGGCCAGCAGCACCAGGATCTCGCTGTGCCGGCGGCTCAGCCTCATCTTGCGGCCGTGGAGGCACAGTTGGGCCTCGTCCCGGCCCAGCGCCGTGAGTTCGGGCACGCCGACGGAGGTCTGTTCCGGAGCGAGCAGCGCCAGTTGGGACTCGGCGGCCCGCGCCACCGCCTGCACGAAGCCGAGGCTGTGCGGATGCGCCAGCCCGTTCCCGCCGGTGATGTCCACGGCCCCGAGGACCCGCCCCGTGCGCGGATCGTGTACGGGAGCCGCCGCGCATGTCCACGGCTGGACCCGCCGGATGAAGTGCTCGGCCGCGAACACCTGCACCGGCCGGTCCACGGCGACCGCCGTACCCGGTGCGTTCGTCCCGACCGCGCTCTCCGCCCAGCGCGCACCCGGCACGAAGTTCATCCGGCCCGCCTTCCGCCGGGTCGCCGGATCACCCTCGACCCACAACAGCCTGCCCTGCGCGTCGCACACCGCCAGCAGATGCTCGCCGTCCGCGGCGAACGTGCCCACCAACTCCCGTATCAGCGGCATCACCCGCGCCAGCGGATGCTCCGCGCGATAGACACCCAGGTCACCGTCCGTCAGCTCCACGCTCGCTGTGCCCTCGGTACCGACACCGGCCCGCGCCGAACGCCGCCAGGAATCGGCCACAACCGACCGCACCGGCTGCGGCACCGTACCCGCCACGGCGAACGTCTCGTGCGCCCGGCGCAGCACCCGCACCCGCTCGGCAGGGTCGGCCCCCGGCTCCAGGGCCACCCATGGATCGGTCAACTCGGCCTCCCTTGAAGTCGATACGACGGCGGTGCAACGGCGGCACAACGGCGATACGGCGATGACACGACGGCGACACGGCGCCGCAACGGATGCGGACATCGTCACTCCGCAGACGGATCCGGACAACCGTTTCGACCAGGTACGACCCGAACGAACCGCGACGCTCTCGGATCCGGCTCGGAACCGGGCCTGATCCGCCCCGGCTCAGGCGAAATTGACCAGCCTTATGTAGCGCGTCCAGTCCCAGTTCGGCCCCGGATCGGTATGGTCCGTACCCGGCACCTCGTAGTGCCCGATGACGTGCGCCCGGTCCTTGGGTAGCCCGTACTTCGTGCAGATCGCCGCCGTCAGCCTGGCCGACTGCTCGTACAACGCGTCGGTGAACCACTGGGGTTGATCCACCCAGCCCTCGTGCTCGATACCGACACTGCGCGTGTTGTAGTCCCAGTTCCCCGCGTGCCAGGCGATGTCGGCCTCCCGCACGCACTGCGCCACATGGCCGTCGGCCGATCGCACGAGGTAGTGCGCGGACACTTTCTTCTGCGGATTCTGGAAGATGGACAGAGTGTTGGGATACGTCTCCTGCGTGACGTGGATGATCACGTAGTCGACGGGATAGGTGCTGGGGCGGTTGGACGCCGTGTAGTTGGAGGCGCTCGCCGGCTGCCACTCGGCCGGCGGATAGTCGACGGCCTGGGTCTGCGCACCGGCCTCCGCGTAGGGAAATAACGCGTACGGTACGGCGGCCAGCGCGGCACCCTTGAGGATGCGCCTCCTGCTCGGAAGCGGTCTTGAACGGTCCACTGCGGGTTGCCTTTCAGAGGTCTTCGGCGTCTTCGGGGTTTTCCGGCTTTTCCGGGTGTTTTGGAGTGGGCGGCGGGCTCAGTGCTGGAGTGCCGCCGCGGTCTCACGCAGCCGCGCGTGCAGTCCGCGATGCGTCTCGCGCGCGGGCAGCCATTCCTTCCGGATCTTCGCCACGCAGGTGTAGTTGGTGTCGCACACGTTGGCCAACGGCGATTCGACCGCCTGGGTTGCGAATTGGTAGGCGTCCAGTTCGCTGAACCCGTAGTCGCGCACCAGCCAACGCACCAGGTCGAGTTGAGAGATCCGGAACGCGTCCTCCAGCGGACGTGCCGAGCCCGTCGAGATGATGTGCGTGTCGGACTCGATGCGCGGCCAGGGCGTGGCGACCCCCTTGAGCAGCTCCACGATCACCACGGTGTTCATCGCGCACTCGACCGCGACGCCACAGGTCTCGCCCTCGCCCTGCCGGGCGTGCCCGTCACCGAGGCTGAGCAGCGCGCCGTCCACGTTCACGCCGAGGTAGCAGGTGACCCCGGCCCGCATCTCGGGCGTGTCCATGTTCCCGCCGTGCGCGTCCGGCACCAGCGCCGAACGCACCTCCAGGTTGGCGGGGGCCACGCCCACCGTGCCGTGCATCGGGTCGAGGGGCAGCTCGACCTCGATGTCGCTGTCACGCGCGCGGAACAACGCCGTACGCCGGGTCCGGTCCAACTGCCAGATCCAGACGGTCTCCGGGAGCGGCGGCTGCAGCGTCGCCGTGGTGTGTGTCGAGGTGAGCGCGCCGAAGAGCGGAACCGTGGTCGAGGCGGCCCAGTCCCGGGCGGGCTCGATCGACACGAAGTGCACGGCCACCGTGTCGCCCGGCTCCGCGCCCTCCACATGGAAGGGACCGGTCTGCGGGTTGAGGAACGGGAACTCGCACACCTCGGACACCAGGTCCTTCTCGGACCGTACCCGTCCGGCGAAGCAGTCCTCCGTGTAGAGGTCGAGGACCGTGCCGGGCGCGATGCGGGCCACGGGCGGGGCGCCGCCGAACGTCCAGGCGTACTCGCCCGGTTCGGGCCGCACCGTCAGGATCCGGGGGTCGTTCATGGCTGTACTGCTCCGTTCTGCGGATGACCGGTGGAGGCGGGTTCGTCGAGATGGACACGGGCGGTTTCGGCTATTCGCTCGGGGTGCCGTCGTAGGAGAACGAGCAGGACCACGACCCCGGCCGCCATCCAGATGCCGACGACCGGACCGGCGTAGGACACGGGAGCGGTCAGTTCGGTCACGAAGTCGAAGGCCGGGATGCCTGCCGCGGTGAGCAGGGCGGGGACGAAGGCGACGATCCCGAGGAGGGGGACCAGCAGGTGTCGCAGCGGCTTGAGCACCTCGCGCCTGCGGCGCAGGAAATAGCCCGCGCAGGCCAGGTTCACGACGATGTAGACACCGATGACGACCGTGACGATCACCGTGGCCAGGAGGAGGAACGCGGTCACCGGGTCGTAGCCGAGGCCGAGGCCCAGTACGGCGCCCACCGCGACGACGGTCTGCACGGCGATTCCGGCGACGGGGGAGCGGTGGCGTGGGTGCAGTGTGGCCAGGACGCGGGGGAGTACCCGGATGCGGGCCAGGGCGAAGGCGGTGCGGGTCGAAACGGTGGCGCACGCGTTGGCGTTGGCGATCGTCGAGTTGACCACGGCCAGGAACACCAGCACCCAGAACAGTCCGAACGACGCGCGTGCCACCCCCTCCCAGGACGCTGCTCCGGAGGCCCCGAAGCCACTGAAGCGGTCCGGCCCGAAGTACACCGTCATGGCGTAGGTCGTCAGCACGTAGAACAGGCCGATCCCGAGGGCCGCGCCGAGCACCGCGCGGTGCATCGTCCGGCGCGGGTCCCGTGTCTCCTCGGCGAGCGGCGCGGCGGCCTCGAACCCGGCGAACGCGAGCACCGTGTAGACCGAGCCGGCGAAGACTCCGCCGAGCCCCGAGTAGTCCTTGCCGGTGTGCGAAGTGCCGAACACCGAGAGGGTGTTGGCGCTACCGGCCTCGCCGATCAGCCAGACGGCGAACACCAGGAAGACGAGGATCTCGAAGACCCCGAGGACCGTGCCGAAGAGGGCGGAGGCGCGCACTCCGAACCAGCCCGCCGCGGCGATGATCGCGGCGCCCGCGAGCGCCCATGGCCACCACAGGTTCTCCGGATACGAGGACCACTCCTGATGCAGGGTGCCCGCAGTGGTGAAGCCGAGTTGGAGGAGCAGCAGCGGTGGGACCAGTGCTTCGACGAAGACGTAGCCCCAGCCGACCAGGAAGCCGACGGCCGGATGCAGTCCCTGCGCCGCGTAGGTGGCCACCGAGCCGGCGGCGGGCAGTTCGCGGGCCAGCTCGGCCACGCAGGACGCGGTGAACAGGCAGGCCACCAGCGCGATCAGCACCGACAGCGGCAGACTTCCGCCCGCGAAGGCCGCGCCCGACGGGATCGACGCGGCGACCGCGGCGGCCGGTGCCATCGCCGTGACGCTCTGAAAGAGGACCTCGCGCAACCCGACGGCATCCCGCCGCAGCCCCTGAACTGTCTCCCCCGACACGTG
>NZ_JBXVPZ010000200.1:0-17288 GCF_057961495.1 Streptomyces sp. P5F9
GCGGTGGATCACCGACGGCACTGTGGCGCGGCTGGTCGACGCCAAGCGGGAGGGCGCGGCCGCCCGGCACCGGCTTGTCGTCGAGGAGTTGGGGGAGTTCGCCGTACGGGCCGATCCCCTGACCTACTACGCCTGGTGGGAATTGCCCGCGCCGTGGCGGGCCGACACCTTCACGGGGGCCGCGGCGGCGCACGGGATCGCCATCACGCCCGGGACCGCCTTCAGCGTCGATCCGAAGGTGACCCCGGACGCGGTCAGACTTGGGCTCGCGTCGGCTGCTGTGCCCGGTCTGCGGCGGGCGTTGCGGACGCTCGCCGGTCTCGCAGGAGGCGCAGGAGCAGGAACTCCCGTGCCGGGCGGGCGAATCGGGTGAGCCAGGCCAGCGCGGCCACCGTCAGACCCACGCCCAGCAGCAGCCAGGCGACCGTGCGCAGGGTCGCGGTCAGGGCGTCGTAGATCGCGCCGCCCGCCGCCCCGGAGAGCTCGGCCGGCAGGTCGGCGACGGTGAAGTGGCGGCCGATCGCGAGCGCGAGGCCGAGCAGCGCGCCGCCGAGGGCCGTGCCGAGCGCGGTCGCGGTGATCGCGCGCCGGCGGCGCACGGCGACGGCGATACCGGTGACGGCGAAGACGGCGGCGGCCACGGGGAGCCAGAAGCCGGCGACCTCAAGCACGTGGAACTCCCTCCGGAGCGGGCCCAGTTCACCGGCCGGGAGAACCTCGACCCGGGTGTGCTGGACGGGGATGTTGTTCGCCAACGAGAGGTTCTCGCGGGCGAGTTGGTGTTTGACCCGGGCGGTGACGGGGGCGAGATCGACGGTGACCGTGCCGGCCCGCCCCTCGTCCTCCAGGGCGTTCAGGACGGCGTCGTGCGTGACCCGGTTGCCCTCGTCCCAGGCCACGCGGAAGGCCTCGGTCTCGGTGAACGAGCGCATCGCGTCGTGCACGAACGGCGCCATCACGCCCCGGGTCGCGCTCATCCGGACCCGGCCGGCCTTGGCTCCGCCGACCGGGATCCCGCCGATCCGCACCTCGCGCAGGATGCCCGCGCCGACCGTGTCCGCGATCGCGTTCCGTACGGCCGGGTCCGCGGCGAGGGGCGCCATCGTCGTGACGTAGCGGCCGGAGTCGGTCAGGCCGTATGCCGCCCAGGCCGCCAGCGCGCCGAAGGGCGTGAGGAGGCAGGAGAGGGCGACGAGGACGGCCGACAGGGCGCTCCGGAGACGTGGGGGCACCTCCTCAGGACACGGCCGGGGGGCGTCGTATGCGAGCGGGTCGGAGCTTTTTGACTGCGTATGGGTTAAATGTCAAGCCGTATGGGCGGTCCCGGTCGCGGAACCCTTGGCGGAACTGGGGAGTCCGCTCTCGGGTGGAGGCTTCACCCGAACGGGTGTTTCCTGGAGCTGGGGAGAAGGAGGCCGAACATGCGCACCACTCCGGCCCTGCGGACTCTGGCCGCGGCCCTGCTCACCGGTGGCACTCTCGCCGTCGCGGCGGCGGGCACCACGGCAGCGGCAGCACCGACCACGTACGCCGAAGGACATGGCGGTGGCGGCGGTGGCGGCAGTCCGATCTGGGGCACCATCGTGTCCCGCACGGATCTGAACGTGCGGGAGTCGCCCACCACCCGTTCCCCTGTCGTCGACTCGCTCGCACCGGGCAGTCAGGACCGCGTCCAGTGCGTGGTCAGGGGACAGAGCGTCAACGGAAACCCCGACTGGTACTGGCTCGTCGGCGCGCAGGCCTGGGCCAGCGCCGCGTTCGTCGACACCGGCGGCCAGGGCGTGCCGTCCTGCTCGGACCCGTGTCCGGGCTGGCGCGACGGCAACAGCGACTCAGGCAATTCCAACTGGAACAACGACCCGAACTGGAACGACAACAACTCCTCGTGGAGCACGTCGGCCTCCGGGTCGTGGAGCGTCTCGGGCTCGTGGAGCTGGAGTTCCTCCGGTTCGTCCACCGGCGGCGGCATCTGGAACTGGGCGCCGTAGGGAGGCTGGAACGCGTGGGCCCCGGCACCAACTCGGTGCCGGGGCCCATGTGTTGCTGGCTGTGTCCGGTCAGCGGATGCGGTTGCCCGCTCCGTCCTCGCGCGTGTAGTAGCGGTAGAAGAAGACCAGGAAGACGGCCGCCGTGGTCGCGAGGCCGAGGGCCGTGGAGCGCAGCACGCTCTCGCCGCTCTGGCTGTAGAGGAAGCCGAGCGCCGCGCCCGCGAAGCCGGACTTGACCAGCGAGTGCAGCTCGCGCTTGAGCAGCGGCGCGAACTGCGCGACCGCCAGGCACAGCACGATGAACGCGAGGGCCGTCACGAAGCCGAACAGGATGTTCCAGCCGGTGATGGGGCCGCCGCCGCGACGGTTGGCCGCCGCCCAGTAGCCGTAGACGAGTCCCAGGACGACCGGGATCGCGACCTTCGCCACGCGGTGGACGCGGGCGTCGAAGATGTCGGGCAGATCTCTCGTGAATCCACCCCGGCCGGTGGTGTTGCCCGGGCCGGTCATTCCGCCGGGCGTGGGTGCCGCTTGAGCCATGAGAGCACTCCTCTCTCTCCCCGTACTACCAATGCACACCCCGGCGGAGGCGGTGGCAAGTCGGCGTGCGGCCTCCGTTGCGGCGTGTTTCGCTGGGGCGCATGAAGCTCGTACTCTTCGGCGCCACCGGCATGGTCGGCAGCCGGATCGCGACGGAGGCGTCGGCCCGCGGCCACCAGGTCCTGGCGGTCAGCCGCTCCGGCCAGTCGCCCGTCCCCGGGGTCACCGCCACGGCGGCCGACGCGACGGACCCGGCGAAGGTGACCGAGGTGGCGCGCGGCGCCGACGCCGTCGCCTCCGCGTGCGTGCCGCCGCGCGACGGCAGCGACCCGCGCGGCCCCTTCCTCGCCCTGAACGAGGCCCTCGTCGCGGGCGTCCGCGCGGCCGGTGTCGGACGGCTCATGGTGGTCGGCGGCGCCGGCGGCCTGGAGGTCGCCCCCGGGCAGGCCCTCAGCGACCAGCCCGGCTTCCCCGAGGCCTACCTCCCGGAGGCCCGTGCCCACCGCGACGTCCTCGCCTACTACCGCTCCCTCGACGACGGCCTCGACGACGGTCTTGACTGGACGTACGTCTCCCCCGCCGCCGAGATCGCCCCGGGCACCCGCACCGGCCGCTTCCGCGTCGGCGGGGACCAGTTCATGACCGACGACCAGGGCCGCAGTTTCATCAGCGCCGAGGACTACGCGGTCGCCTTCGTCGACGAACTGGAAGCGCACGCCCACCCGCGCGGCCGGATGTCGGTCGCGTACTAACGGTCGTGCGCCGTCGTGGAACGGGGTTCTCACCGGTGCGCCACGGCGACTCCGGGCGCTCCCCGCTCGACCGGCTGCCCCGCGCCGGCGACCCCGACGCGATCCGGCGGCAGCACCTGCTGCGGGTACGCGGGCGGAGCGTCGCCTGGATACCGCCGCTGCTGGTGCTCGTCACCATCCTGCTGGTCGACTGGTACACCAGCGGTGAGTTCCGGACCGTCTCGTGGATCGTGCTCGTGCCCGGTATAGCCGCCGCGATCTGCGGGGTGCGGGGCACGGCCGTGTTCGCGGTGCTCGGCCTCGGCACCTACGTCCTCGCCGACCACGCCTGGCCGCGCCAGTACCAGACCGGGCTGCCCGACTTCATCCTCGTCGGCGTCGGCGGCGTCCTCGCCGTCCTGGCCTGTGCGGTCCGGGTCCGCGGTGAACGCCGCATGCTGCGGATGCGGGACGTCGCCGAGACCACCCGCCGTACGCTGCTGCGCCCGCTGCCGCCAGGCTGGGGCGGCCTCGACCACGCGGCCGTCTACCTCGCCGCGGACGCCTTCGCCCGCGTCGGCGGCGACTTCTACGACATCCAGCCAGGCCTGTACGGCACCCGCGCCCTCGTCGGTGACGTCCAGGGCAAGGGGCTCGGCGCGGTGGAGGCGGCGGCCGCGCTGCTCGGCACGTTCCGCGAGGCGGGGTACCACGAGCGGGAGCTGGCGACCGTCGCCGCCCGGCTGGAGACCCGGATCCACCGGCACGGGCTGCATCTCGCCGCCCTCGACCGCGAGGACGACGACCGCATCGACCGGTTCGCGACAGCCATCCTGCTGAGTTTCCCCGTCGCCGAACCGGACACCGTCGAGGTCGTCAACTTCGGTCACGAACCCCCGCTGGTGGTCGGCCCGCACGGGGTACGGTCCCTGCCGCCCGGGCACGGACTCCCGCTCGGGCTGGGCGAGTTGGCTCACATGGACGGGCCGCCGCCGACGCTCCGGATCACCCTCGCCCCCGGGGAGACCCTGCTCGTGGTCACCGACGGGGTGACGGAGGCGCGGGACGGGGCGGGCGTCTTCTACCGGCTCAAGTCCCTTGTCAGGGAAGGCGTGTTGGCCGATCCGCACCTCGCCGACCCGGACCGTCTCGTCGCCTACGTCCGTGACGGCACCCTGCGCCACAGCGGCGGACATCTCGCCGACGACACCACGATCTTCGCGGTACGGCGGTCCTGACTTCACCCTTTGCGGCAGCAGAGGGTGAGCAGAGGTTACGGTGCTGCGGTACGAAGTGAACGATGTGATCGCCGTGTTCGACGGTTCGGGGGAGGACGTATGCCTGGAACGGTGCTGCTGCTCGCGGCCTCGCCGGTGGGCAGGGGACGCCTGGTGGACGCGGCGTCCGTGCTGCCGGTCCTCGCGGCCGTCGACCCGGCCGTCCTGTCCGGCACGGACACCGCCAACGTTGTCGAACTCGCCGACCCGTTGGAGCCGCAGGCTGTCCTGACCCGGTTGCGTGCGGCCGCCACGGCACCGGGGCCCTTGACCGTGTTCGTCACCGGCCAGCTCCAACTCGACCGGAAACAGCACCTTCCGCATCTGGCCCTGGCCCGTACGACTCCGGCGACCGTCCGTTACACCGCGTTCCCGTGGGCCTGGGTCCGCGAGGAGTTGCGGTTGCGGGCGCCGGGGACGACGACGTTGCTGCTCGACCTGCACACGGATGCGGAGACCTGGCAGTGGCTGCGGGCTCATCCACTCGACTCGGGCCGCACGAACGCGGTTTACGGTCGCATCGCACCGCCTCCCGGTCGGCGCGTGGTGGCTGCGCCGGCGTACATGAAGGCGGTCGCGACGATTCTGCGCAGCGGGTGGCGTCCGCCGGTTGAGCAGTTGCATCAGCAGGCGGTTGGCCGGCTCGGGGCGGAAGGGTATGCGGACGTGGTGCTTGCCTGGCCGGGGAGCGTGGGGGCGGGCGTCCCTGGGGGCTCCGCCCGCAGACCCCCGTCGGCCCTGAAGGGGCCTCGTCCTCAAACTCCCCCAGAGGGGGGACCCCCAGACGGGCTGGATTTCGCCGGCCCGAGTGGAAAGAGTGCCGCTCGGAGCGAGGACAGCGCGCCGCGAAGCGTGGAGGATGCACGGCGAGGCCAATATGGCGCGCCGCCAAGCCAGAACAGCGCGCCACCAAGCCACGACAGCGACCCGCACATCGCCGTCGCCTCCGCCGCGCAAGCCGGTCGGCACCTCGACGCCGACGCCCTCGCCGCCGAGCACGAGCAGGCCGCCGTCCGCGCACACGGCCGGGGTTCCGAAGAAGCGCTGCACTGGACCGAAGTGCGGGCCGATCTGGCGATGTTGGCGGGGGATCCGGTGCGGAGTTGTCGGGCCTGGCTCGCGGTGGCGTCGGCGCGGCTCGCGGCGGGACAGTCACCCGACGCGGCTGCCGTCGAGGCGGCCGTGGACCGTGCCCATCATCAGTGGGGGCAGATCCACGAACCGGCCCACGCTCGCGAACTCGGGCCCGAACTGGCCGAGTTGAGGAGCAGGGTGCCAGGGCGCCGCGCGGGCGCCCTGGATCACGTACAGCAGCACCTGGTCCAACTCCAGTTGCTGGGCTAGTCAGTTCACAGTCAGGATCTCCAACGCCCCTGACACCAGGGTCCGTACACCCGGCGCCACCGTCACCAGGTCCGGTGCGAACTGCGGGCTGTGGTTGCTGGGGACGGCGTGGAACTTCTCCATCAGGTCCGTGCCGGGGGCCGCGTCCCACACGTCCGCCGGGGTGCTCGTCACGAACCAGTAGGAGTACGGGACGCCCTCGGGGACCAGGTGGGGGAAGTCCTCGCTGCCCGTCGCCGCGCCGGGGTCGAAGACCGTGCCCGCGCCGAGGACCTCGGTGTGCACAGCGGCGATCCGGCGGTCGGTGTCCGCGTCGTTGACCATCGTCGGGAGGCTGGTGCCGATGGTCACCTCGGGCTCGCGCGGGCAGCCCGCGGCGAGGCATTCGCCGGACGCGATACGGCGGATCGCGGCGATCATCCGCTCCCGCACGTCGTCGGACTGGGTGCGCAGGTTGAGGGAGATCCGGGCCTCGGCCGGGATGATGTTGTGCCGGGTGCCCGCCTCGATACGGCCCACAGTCAGGACGGCGGAGTCACGGGCCGCGATCTCCCGGGAGACGATCGTCTGAAGGCGGGTCACCAGGTAGGCGGCCGTGACGACCGGGTCCACCGTCGTCTCGGGGCGGGAGCCGTGTCCGCCGCGGCCATGGACCACGATGTCGACGTCCGTCGAGGCCGACATGATCAGGCCGGGCACGTGCGGGTAGAACCCGGCGGGGCCCGGTGCCGCGTGCTGGGCGAGCAGGACGTCCGGGCTCGGGACGCGGTCGTACAGGCCGTCGGCCACCATCGCGGCCGCGCCCGAACCCGTCTCCTCCGCCGGCTGGCCCACGAGCACCAGCGTCCCCGACCAGGCGTCCCGCCCGGCGGCCAGCGCCTGGGCCGCGCCCGCCAGCCAGGTCACGTGCAGGTCGTGCCCGCAGGCGTGCATCGCGCCGGGGACCGAGGAGGCGTACGACAGCCCGGTCTCCTCCTGCACCGGCAGCGCGTCCATGTCGGCGCGCAGCAGCACGGTCGGCCCGTCGCCGTTGCGGAGCACTCCGGCGACGCCGGTGCCGCCGATGCCCTCGACGGTGTCGTAGCCCGCCTTCGTGAGGCGTTCGGCGAGCTTCGCGGCCGTGCGGTGTTCGCGGCCGGACAGCTCGGGGTGCCGGTGCAGGTCCCGGTAGAAGTCCTCCAGGTCGGGGACCGGGAGGTCGGCGGTGAGGTCCAGTGCGGTGCGCGCGGCGGGGGAAGTGGTCACGGGGGCAGCGTATGCGGGCCGGATGTGCGTACGGGAGCCCCGGCGGGACAGGGGGGATGTCCCGCCGGGGCGGCTGGTGGAGGTCCCGGCGTGAGATCGGCCGGTCCCCGCGATCCCGGTGTGGGGGATGCCATCTCCGCCGTCGCCTTCAGCCCCGACGGCCGCACCCTCGCGGTCGGCGGCAGCGGCGGCAGCCTCCAGCTCTGGGACGTGGCCACCCAACAGCCGCTCAGCAGCGCCCCGTTGACGACCCCGGGCGAGGCGATCACCTCGCTGGCCTTCAGCCCCGACGGCAGCACGGTCTACGCCGGCAGCGCCCACGTCCCGCTCCAGCGCTACGCCGTGGACCCGGCCCGGGCCCTGGCACGGGTCTGCGCGCGCACCGGGAACGCGGAGCTGACCCGGGCACAGTGGCGGACATACGTGCCGGACGCGCCGTACCGCCGCATCTGCTGATCATCCGGAGGCTTCTCACCCGTACGGCCCAGCTCACGCGGCCACGTCCGCACGGCGCTGCTCCACTGATGAAGAACGAAGAAAACAAGGGGCCAGTAATACCCACCAGGACCCACCGAAGGAAGTGCCGCCCATGGCTGTTCCCGAAGCCACCCTCGCCATCAACTTCACCCAGGGGCTGAACGACGCCTGGTCGAAGGTCGCGCAGTTCGTGCCGAAGCTCGTCGGCTTCCTGGTCATCCTGGCCATCGGCTGGTTCGTGTCGAAGATGATCACCCGCGTCCTGGACCGGGTGCTGCGCAAGGTCGGCTCGGAGAAACTCTCCGAACGGGCCGGTACGGAACGGTACTTGCGGGACTCCAAGTACGACATGACCGGCATCGTCTGCAAGATCGTGTACTACGCGCTGATGCTGATCACCCTCCAGCTCGCGCTCGGAGTCTTCGGCTCCAACCCGGTCAGCACGATGATCAACGGCATCGTCGCCTGGCTCCCGCGCGGCATCGTCGCGGTCGTCCTGGTGGTCGTCGCGATGGCCATCGCCAACGCGGTCCGGGGCATCGTGGGCAGCGCCCTCTCCTCCATGTCGTACGGCAAGATGCTCGCGACCATCGTCTGGGCCTGCATCATGGCGCTCGGCGTGATCGCGGCCCTCGGCCAGGCGGGCATCGCCACCTCGGTCACCCAGCCGGTGCTCTACGCGGCCCTCGCGACCGCGGCCGGCATCCTGATCGTCGGCGTCGGCGGCGGCATGATCACCCCGATGCGCCAGCGCATGGAACGCATGCTGATGGCGGCCGAGCGCGAGACCACCAACGCCAGGGGCAGCCTCACGGCCTACCAGTCGGGCCGCCAGGACGCGATGACCAACCAGCCGGTCCGGGAGCGGACGGACATGGGGACGGACATGGGGAGGGACACGCGGCGCGACGACATGCCGGGGTCGTCCGGCATGTAGCGCGACGTGAGCGCAGGTGAGGGCCGTGATCCGGAGTTGATTCGCCTCTCGGGCGGGACTGTCCGATCAACTCCGCGGCGATGACGATCGGAGGCGTTGCCACCCGTGGCGGGCGGCGACGCCGACCGACGTATCGACGAGGAGAACGACCATGAAGGTGTTTCCGCGCGGCCGAAGTCGGCGAACACCCGAGAACACCGGCTCTGGCTACCATGGGTTTCACCGGCAGGTCAGAGGGAGTGTTCGCGCAACGGACTCGCGCTCCTCGTGACTGCTCCGAAGGAGACGGCGGTATGAGCGAGCAGACCATCTACCGGCACCTGCGTGACATGCGGGATCACTTCACGCCGCCGCCCGGCTTCACCTACCCCGAGATCAGCGACGGCACGTTCGTCATGATGATGAGCCCCCGCCCCCGGCACCAGCTCACGGCCGTGGACGTGCGCGACCAACTGTCCGGACAGCTACCGCCCGGAATAATCGCCGCGGAGGCCACGGACACGGATGACGCGTCCCTCGGCACACTGCGCATTCCTGACCTGCTGGTGGTCCCGCGCTCGGCCATGGAGACGGACGATCCGCTGGACCCGCACGAGATCCTCCTGGCCATCGAGATCGTCTCCCCGTCGAACCCCGGCAACGACTACGACGCCAAGAGCCACGACTACCCGGCGATGGGCATCCCGCACTACCTCATCCTCGACCCGCGCGACGGCACATGGACGTACCAGTGGGGAATCGACACCCACAGCGGCCGCCCCGCCTACGGCAACCGTCTGCAACGGCAGCCGTACGGGACCCCGCTCGCCATCACCACCGAGCTGGGCACCTGGAAGCTCGACACGAGCGGGCTGCCGCTCTACTCGCGCAAGGACATGATGCTTCCGCCGGAGTGAGCCGAGTGGGACGTGTGGTGTTCGGCCGGCTGGCCCGCGGCCTTGGCCGGGCTTGCCGCAGCCGCGCCGATCAAGGCGGCGACGGCGATGACGGCGGCGCAGAATCCTCTGACGTAACGCGCGGACATACCAACCTCGCAACGACAGTGACGGCGACGGCAACAGCGAAGAGTTAAGCACGCTTAATGCGTGCCTAACTTAAGGGGTCGGAGTGCGCAACGGGAAGGGCTTCAGGGCGAGTTGAGTCACCGGAAAGCCTTTTTCAGTCACCGTGGCGCTGCTCGGGAAGCAGCCCGTGCCGGTGCACCAGCCAGCTGATGGCGGTCAGCCTGCACACCGCGTAGTCGTGGCCGACCGGCTCCCGCCAGTCCAGTTCCGCGAGCGCGTCCAGGAAGCCGAGCGCGTAATCCGTGAGGTCGGCGTGGTCCGGGGGCGGGGGCGTCAGATCCGGGCCGCCCGCCGCGAGACGTTCGCGCAGTTCAGCCACGTGCTGGTCCACCGCGGCCACGAAGGCGGGCTCGAACGCGAACTCCGCGAAGCGCGGCGCGTACGAGTCGCTGATCTTGACCAAAGGGGACATTTCTCCACCGTACGTTACGCACGTTATGGAGAGTTCGTGATTCTCATCACCCAGGCGGCATCGAGTAGTTACTCTCGGCGACAGGCCGGTAACTACTCGGAGGGGACTGTCGCATGGTCCACGTTCGCCAACTCGACCCGAGCGCATCCCCGTTGGACTACTTCGGCTACGAATGCCGCCGGTTGAGGGAAGCGGCGAGTCTCACGCTGGAGGGCCTCGGCAAGATCCTCTTCTGCACCGGCTCGCTCATCGGGCAGATCGAGACGGCCCAGAAGGTCCCGACCCGGAACTTCGCCGAACGCCTCGACGCCGCGTTCATGACGGACGGGTCCTTCACCCGCATGATCGGCATGGTTCTGCGGAGCCAACTCCCCAACTGGTTCCAGGCGTACGCGGACATGGAGGCGAAGGCCGCGTACATCTCGACGTATCAGTGCCAGTTGGTCTACGGCCTTCTCCAGACACCGGAGTACGCGGCAGCGCTGCTCGCCGTCGACGAGCCGGACAAGGTCGAAGAGATGGTAGCGGCGAGGATGGAACGGCAGCGCATTCTGGAGAAGAAGCAGCCGCCCGCAGTGTGGGTCATCCTGGACGAGTCCGTGCTGTTCAGGATGGTCGGCGATCGCGAGGTCATGCGTAAGCAACTCGCCCGTCTGGTGAGCTTCCGGGACAACCCCTGGGTGAACATCCAGGTGCTGCCGTTCTCCGTAGGAGCGCACACCGGAATGATGGGCTCGTTCAACCTCCTGCGCTTCGACGACGACCCTGACATCCACTACTCCGAGGGCTACGACCAGGGGCACATGACCGCCAACCCAGACGTCATCAGGGAACGTTCGGTCGGATACGCTCGATTGCAGGCCGCTGCCCTCTCGGTGGAGGACTCGGCCGACCTGATCGCACGCGTGATGGAGGAACGTTATGGAGACCGGCCGACAGACGTGGCGGAAGTCCAGCTATAGCGGCACCAACGGCGGTGACTGCGTCGAGTGCGCCCCCCTCGGCACGGTCGCGTGGCGCAAGTCGTCCTTCAGCGGCACCAACGGCGGCGAGTGCGTCGAGGTCGCAGCCAGTGCCCCCTGTGTCGCGATCCGTGACTCCAAGAACCCCGGCGGAGCAGTTGTCACCATCAACCGCGCCCACTTCGAGGAATTCATCAACTCACTCTCCATCCCTTAGTTCTTCGCAGGGAATCCCGGCCTTTAGGCCGGCGGGAATGCGATCCTTGGCCCGGAGGCGTGAAGCGCCGGAGATCTCTGCGCCCGCATGGTGATGGTCAGGCTGGGCGCTTCTGGTCCTCGATGCAGTCCCTGACGATGCTCAGCGGCGCGCCGCCGCAGGACCCGGCGAAGTAGGACGGGGACCAGAACACCGAGCCCGTCCCGATCTGCTTGATCCGGCCGTTGTACCCCGCCCGCAGGTAGCGGGAGCTGACGCCCTTCAGGCTGTTGACCAGCTTGGACAGGGCGATTTTCGGGGGGTAGTGCACGAGCAGGTACGTATGATCGCCTTTGCCGTTGAAATCGCGCAGCTCTGCGCCGAAGCTCTCGCACACGTTCGTCATGATCGCCTCGCAGCACGTCAGCATTCCGTCATTAGTCCGGCTTGGTCGCGAAGATGGTGTCCTCGCCCAGCCCCGCGGCCCGGCAGCGGTCCGGGTCGCACGTCCAGGAGCGCGGGATGTACAGCTCCCGGTCCACCGCCGCGTGCCCGCGCTCGCCGGCGTAGACGAGGTAGAACGCGACCTGGGAGTTCTCGATCCGTCCAGGGGCCCGTATTTCAATAAGTGCTCGGCAGAGGGGTGTTGGTGGGAGTTTGAGATATGACCCGTATCTGTCAGACCGCGTTGCCGCTCGTGCTCTGCAAGCCAAGTTCGATCAGATCCTGCCGCACTTCGATGAGCGCCGCCGTCGGTTGTACCTGGCCAGTGAGTCGGCGGCCCTCGGCCGCGGCGGGATCGTCCCGGTCGCCGCCGCCTCCGGCACCAGCACTGCAACCATCGCGCGAGGTATGGCCGAGTTGGCCGGGTGTTCCTCACCGATCCTGCGGGTCCGGGCTCCAGGTGCGGGCCGCAAGCGGCTGACAGACACCGATGCCGGTCTGCTGCCCGCGCTGGAGTCGCTGATCGAGCCGCACACCCGGAGGCCCGTCTCCCCCTCGCGGTGGACCACGCTGTCGTTACGGGCCCTGGCCTCGACCCTCACCACACAGGGCCACCCGATCAGCGCTTCAACCGTCGGACACCTGCTGCACACCCAGGGCTACAGCCTGCAGGGAACCGCGAAGACAACAGAGGGCATCAGCCATCCGGACCGCGATGCCCAGTTCACCCACCTGAATGCCACCGCCACCGCGTTCCTCAACGATGCTCAGCAGGGACAGCAGTTCCAGGGTGAAGTGCTGGCTTGCGCCTGCAGTTCAGTCGGGCCGGCTGCCACGCATGACAAGGACGGCGTTGTGTCCGCCGAAGCCGAATGAAGTACTCACGGCGGTCCTCATGCGTCGTTCCCGCGGTGTCTTGGTGACGATGTCCAGCTCCAGAGCGGCGTCCTGGCACTGGAGGTTGGCCGTCGGGGGGATCTTCCCGTGCTCCAGGCTGAGCAATGTGGCCGCAGCCTCGATCGCCCCTGCCGCTCCCAAGGAATGTCCCCACACGCTTTTGTTCGCGGTGATCGGCGGGCCAGCGGGGAACACCTTCCGCAGTACGAGCGCCTCGGTCTCGTCGTTCAGCCGGGTGGATGTGCCATGGGCGTTGACGTGGTCGATGCTGTCCGCACCGCAACCAGCATCCAACAGGGCCGCCCGGATAGCAGTTTCTGCCGACTCGCCCATCGGAGAAGGTGCGGTGGGGTGATACCCGTCCGCAGTAGCGCCGTAGCCGGCTAGATACCCCCGCAGACGCGCCCGTCGGCGGTGCGCGTCACGAGCACGTTCTAGCACGAGAACGGCCGCGCCTTCACCGAGCACGAACCCATCGCGTTCGGTGTCGAAGGGCCGTGAAGCGCCTTCCGGGTTGTCTGCGCGGAAGGACAACGCGCCCATACGCCCAAAGGAGGCGGCGGTCATCCGACTACGGCCTGATTCGCTTCCTCCCGCCAGCACGACGTCGCACCGCCCCGAGCGAAGAAGGTCCATGGCGGTTCCCAGGGCTGTGGTACCCGAGGCGCATGCGCTGCTGGTGGTGAAGCAGATGCCCCGTGCGCCAAGGTCAAGGGCGATTTCTCCGGCCGCCATGTTGGGCAGGCTGCGAGGAATGCTGAAGGGCGACAAGGAATCGGCCCTGTCCTGTTCAAGCAGGGAGAAGGGTCTTTCGTAGGAGTGCAGGCTGTTGCTACCGACCCCGAGAACGACACCCACCCGTTCCGGCTGCCACCGCGTGGGGTCGAGGCCGGCGTCAGCGACGGCTTGCCGGGCGGCAATCACCGCGAACTGTGCGAAGGTGTCGAGCCGCCTGGCCGCCTTGTGTCCCAGCACAAGGGCAGCGTTAAGTCCCCGAACCGCGCACGAGAAATCGGCACGCAGCCCGGCGAGGAGCGGATCACGATCCGCCAGCGAAAGCCCCCGACACAGCCCGTGCCAGTTCTCTTCAAGTCCGATGCCCGCCGGCGACAGCATGCCGATCCCCGTCACTGCGATGTCTCTAGTGCTCAACGGACGAACCTTCCTGTAGCGCGATGGGGCGGGGCTGCTTGACCGGGAACTACGGCGAGCGGACGCACATGGGCGGGACCTGTGTCTCGTCACCGGTGCCGGCGAGTCTGCGTCCCCCTTGACGGACAAGGCCATGTTGAAATGTGGCAGGTCAATTACGGTTCCCCAGTGAGGGACGGGTCCTCCGCGTGCGTGCTGCGTCATGGAACCGGCCACTCATTATTTTCACATGACGCGCCAAGGCGTCTCGCACAGGATTATTGCCTGGCCGGTTGAGGAAACGCGAGTTGTGCCTGGTCTCGCCCCAGCCTACCGAAAATACAGACTCGCGTGGAGTGGTGAATCGGTCTGTGAGCCGAATGGTCTAGAAGGCGGGCCTTTCCGCACGATATGCACACACGCCTGCACCGCGGCCCGTCTGTGGAAGTCGCGCTCCAGGCATCGGCATCGTTCCAATGTAACGGCGGACTGCAGCGCAGAGATCAACTTTGACCGCTCAGGAAATCTTCACTTTTGTTGCGTAGATGTCGACGTACTCTTGCCCGGACATCCGCCTAATTTCGGTCATTACCGTATCGGTGATGGCCCGCAGTACGTAGCGGTCACGTTCAAAGCCGTCATAGCGCGAAAACTCCAGCGGCGCACCGAATGTCACCTTTACGCGAGCTGGACGGGGTAGGCCTGCTCCGCCTGGTTGCACCTTTTCTGTCCCGGTTACGGCGAAAGGTACAATGGGAGCACCTGTCATCAAAGAAAGCCGGGCAATACCTGTCCGCCCACGGTAGAGGCGCCCGTCAGGCGAGCGAGTGCCCTCCGGAAAAACGCCGAACATGTGTCCTTCGTTAAGCAGTCTGCAACCGGTCATCAAAGCAGCGGACGCAGCACCCGCGTGGCCTCGATCAACGGGAACCATACCGCCGCTGTTGAAAAACCAGGACTGCACTTTGCCTTTGATGCCCTTCCCAGCCATGTACTCGCCCTTGCCAATGAAGATGACTCGGCGGCGACAGATCAATTGCAGGATCAACGAGTCGAGGAAGGCAATATGATTCCCCGCCAGGATCACCGGTCCAGTAGGGGGAATGTGCTCGATCCCGTACATCTTGGGACGGCACACCAGGGAAAGAGCAGGACCGAGTGTAGCTTTGATGATCCCGTAGCGGGACAACGGAACCTCCGTCACTTGTCAGACCTTCATATTTTTCTTGCACATAATGATGGAAATATCGCGGCCATGAGCCTTGATGCGGGCACCTTAACAAACTCGCGCGAAAACTCGGTCGTTCGCATGGTCACGCCACAGCGCCTTATGGTCGACCGGCTGGAACACCTGCGAAATCACTCGGTGCCGTGGCCATCGCCCTGGCCAACGTCCACGGACGCATGGCCTGGCTCCTCCGTG
Source organism: Streptomyces sp. P5F9 (assembly GCF_057961495.1). Taxonomy (NCBI): domain Bacteria; kingdom Bacillati; phylum Actinomycetota; class Actinomycetes; order Kitasatosporales; family Streptomycetaceae; genus Streptomyces; species Streptomyces sp. P5F9. The sequence continues at coordinate 15,069 of NZ_JBXVPZ010000200.1, forward strand.
CCGCGGATACCGCGCCGATCACCGCCGTCAGCAGAGAGTCGCCGCCGTCCGGTCGGCGCGGCGCAGGGCCGGCCGAGCAGGAGGTGGTCGGCTTCCGTGGCGGGTGTGCCCGGATGTGCGGAGGCCGTGGACTGCCAGCGCAGGTCAGCAGCTGTTCAGCCGACCGCGCCAGGTCCTGTACTGCTGCTGGCGCCGGTCCGGCGCCGTACGGCCCGCCGTGCATAGAACAGGTGCATCACCACTCCGGCTGCCAGGATCAGCGCGACCTGCCAAGGCGTGAGCTTCCCGGACACCGCGACGACCACGATCGGAACGCCGATTACCGGCGCGGCCCACACCGCTACATTCAGCGGGGGGTGGCCGAAGCGCAGCGCGATGCGTTCGTGCGCCGCATGATAGAGAGCCAGCCCACCGGCGAGGGCGATCACGGCGCCGCGGGCAAGGTGCTGATGTCCTTGCCCGGCCTCCTCCAATCGCGGTGACCAGCCCGCCGGCCATGGCGATCACCGAGGCCGTCACGAAGAAGTGCCGGGTCGCGATTCCGTTCTGGTGGCTGTCGTGGGGCGTCGTACGACAGGAATCGACGACCCCACAGCTTCTGGCGTTTCGAATCAGTAATATCCGACAGCACAGTGAATCATGAATCCTATTTCCATCAAATTTCCGTTACTTGTGTAGTTGATTGTGGTGTCTATACCCTGGCGCAGTCCCGGGCCGGATGGACTGATTCCGTTTCCGGCCCTACTGATGGTGGCACGTCCACATTCATCGGAATTATTTTTATGTCTATCGTAATGAAAGATGGTGGGCGCAATTACCGCGCCCGTCTCGCCTCCGTCCACCTCCCCTCCGACATCGAGGAACTGCGCGCCCTCGTCCTCGGGGCCCGTCGAGACGGTCGCCGTGTCGTCGTCCGCGGCTCCGGGCGCAGCCAGGGCGGACTGACCCTCGCAGACCACGCGATCCAAATCGACACCTCCCGGCTCACCCGGATCGAGGACATCGACCCGCGTACGATGACCGTGCGTGTTCAGTCCGGCGTCACCTGGGACCGGCTCCGCGGCGTCCTGGACCCGCTGGGGCTGTCGACCCGGTGCAACCAGAGTTACGGCGTCTTCACCGTCGGCGGCTCCGTGAGCGTCAACGCGCACGGCCGGAACGTCGACACCGGAGTGCTCGCCGAAACGATTGTGGCGGTACGGGTCATGCTCGCCACCGGCGAGATCGTGCAGGCCGGCCGCGAGGAGAACCGCGAACTCTTCGGTCTGGTCGTCGGCGGTCTGGGGCTGATCGGTGTACTCGTCGATGTCACCCTGCGGCTGACCCGCAACGACGAATACGAGAAGAGCCGGGTCGTCGTCATGCCGGTAACCGAGTATCCCCGGTACGTCGCCGAGCAGGTGCGCAGCGATCCCGACGTCCACTTCCACTACGCCCGGCTGTCCGTGGCGGACGACGAGCTGTGGCAACAGTTGTTCTGCGTCGACTACCGGCTGCGTCCCGGCGGGGATACCGTCGACGCCGTCCGTGCCGAACCCCTCGACCGCGTCGCCATGGCCAAACAGCGGATGCTGATGTGGGGCGTGCGGCGCAGTTCCTGGGTGCGGCGGCAGCGGTTCGGCTGGGAGTTGCAGTACCGCGCGCACCCCGAGCGGGTGCGCCGCAACAACGTGGCCAAGGAGTCCATCCGGGCCATCGAGTCCTCCGCCCGCCACCGCGCCGACTGGCTTCAGGAGTTCTTCGTCCCCGCGCCCGCCCTCCTCGACTTCCTCGGCGCGGCCCGCCAGGTGCTGCGGGAGGAGCAGTTCCGGCTGCTCAACACCACACTGCGGTTCGTTCCGCGCAACAAGGACGCCCTGCTCTCCTACGCCCGCCAGGACAGCTTCTCCGCGGTGCTGTTCTTCGAACAGGCCCTGGAGCCACGGCAGATCCGCCGCACCGAGCACGTCCTGCGCCGCCTCCTCGACTGCGCGCTCGACGTCGGCGGCGCGCACTACCTCTGCTACCAGCGCTTCGCCTCCAGTGAACAACTCCAGCTCGCGTACCCCAGGTTGACGGATTTCTTCGCCCTCAAGAGCAAGTGGGACCCGGACGGTCTGTTCACCAACCAGTTCCATCAGCAGTACGGACCCGGTGTTACCGTCCCCGTCGCCGCGTCCCCGCTGCCAATTCCCTGAGAGGACACCGGCCATGGCCTCGCCCCGCGGCCCCGAATCACCC
>NZ_JBXVPZ010000201.1:0-17197 GCF_057961495.1 Streptomyces sp. P5F9
GCTCAACTCGCCGAGTTTCTACGGACGTTGCAGCGCGTCGGCGGCGGGAATGCGCTGCAACGTCCGTAGAAACTCGGCGAGTTGAGCGGCGGCCAGGTCGGGATCGGCGAGGCCGTCCACGGTCGCCGTCGTCCCGTCGAGCCAGCGGGTGACGGACCAGTGCCACGCGTAACCGCGGCCCGGCGCGCCGAGCGCGAGCGGTTCCGGTACGGCCAGGGGCAGTCGAGGTGCCAGCAGGGGGAGCCAGGTGTGTTCCTTGGCGGCCTCGCCGTCCGCCCAGTCGCTTCGGGGCAGTCGTACGGACATGGTGTCGCCGAGGCGGTGGATGACGTGGTCCGAACCGGAGGGTTCGACGTGTTTCAGGGGCAGTTGGGACCACTGCGGGAACTGCGCGGCGAGCAGTGCGCGGACGAGTGCGGGGTCGCTGGCGGGGGCGATGGTCATCTCTCCCTTTCGTGTCCTCCTGGGCGAGGACGACGCCGACCGGCCCACCGGGCGGGTAATGGGGCCACGTTACCGGGCGAACCGATCAACTGCCTCCGCAATAAGCCGCGTTCGACCCGCCCTCGACCGAAGGCTCACCGGCCGACGGGTTGCCGCCACCCGTCCCTGCACCGGGCAATCGTGCCGGCTCCGACCCGCCTCCCCCGTCGTGCGGCTGCGCCGGGCGACCCTCCGCTCCGCCCGTCCGCCCTGTCGTACGGCTGTCCGCTCCGGCGGGTCCGCCTTGTCGTACGGCTGTCGGCTCCCGCCGCCTCCCCGTCGTACGGCCATCCGCTTGCGGCCGTCCGCGTCGGCTCGTCATCGGGTTCCGGCCGCGTCCGTCGGATGGGTGTCCGCCCGGCCCCCGCAGCTCCGGTGCTCGCCTCCGTCTGTCCCCGCGGGGCGCTTGGCCGCTCCGGCTGTCCCGTCGGGAGGCCGCCGCTCTCAGCCATTAGCTTTGGCGCCTTCTCCGTCTGCCCCCGCCGGGCGGCTGGTCGCTCCGGTCGTCCTGCCGGACGGCTGCCGTCCTCGATCATTGGCTCCGGCGCCCGCTACGTCCGCCCCCGCCCGGTGGCTGACCGCTCAGGCCTCCCCCCGTAAGCCCCCGATCACTGTCCGCGTCCCACGGCGAGGACTACGCTGGTTGAACCGGCCCTGGCCCCGGCCTTGGCCCCGGTCATGGCCACGGTTCGGGTCGGGTTGGCCACGCGGCATCGGGTGATCTTTGTGCCGTTGGACGACGCGATCGTGGGGCCGGGCTGTGTGAAAGTCGGGTATCCCAAGGCCCTGGTGAAGCAGGCTCTCTCGATCGGTACGGACGACGTGCTGCCCGCCGAGGACGAGGAAGGGATCTTCAAGCACTACGGGCTGCCGTACCAGCCGGGTGCCGGCGGCGAGCGCCAACTGGCCCGCCGTTGGCGGCACCGGGCGCCGAGAGGTTTCGACTCGGCGTTCCGGGCCACCCGTTGAACATGTCCACACGCTACGGCGGAAGCCCCGCGGGGACGGTCATCTCCGTCATCGCGGACATCGCGGCACTGATCCTGATCCTGTGGATCGCTCTCTATCTGTTCGACGCCAACACCGCGAACAACTCGGTCGACTGGGTCCACGACGCGGCCAACTGGCTCTCAGGCTGGTCGCACAACCTGTTCACCATCCACTCGGCGGACTGGCGGACTGTCGTCAACTACGGCCTGCCCGCCCTCGTCTATCTCTTCATCGGCCACGCGGTGGCCGCCGGGGTCAACCGGAGCTAGACCACCACTGGGCCTTCAACCGCCTTGCCGTCAGGCCGCCTTGCCTCATGACCTTCAGGCCGTCGCGCCTCGGGGCTGTGCGGGTAGGCGGCCGACCGGTGCTGGAAGGAGAGGATCTTCGGGTTCTGGACGACACCGTCCCGGATCTCGATGGCCTTCCGGACGGTGACGTCGTCGTCCCAGGTGGTCGGTCCGCTCATGACCGTACGCAGGTACGGCAGGAGCGCCTCGCTGATCTCCCACGTCGCGGAGTTCCACAGGTGGGACGGGCTGTGGTCCACGGCGTAGTAGTGGCAGCCCGGTCCGACCGTGGACATCGGGTCGCCGAAGCCGCTCGGCCGGGCCCACGCGAAGCCCATGCCCTCGTCGCAGGCCACGTCGATGAAGAAGGTCCCCGGCTGGAACAGCGCGAGTTCCTCGTTGTTGACGAACATGAGCGGTGCGTCGGTGTCCTGGAGCACACAGTTGACGACAATGTCGAACCCGGCCAGGTACTGCGCGAGCGGCACGGGCCCCAGGCCGGTGACCGCCTGGAGGCGCGTCGGGTCGTCCTCCTGCTCCTCGAAGTGCCCCATCACGACCGACGGCATCGGCGACGCCACGGCCGCCGCCGCGCGCTGCGTGAGCACCGTGACGTCGGAGACACCCATGGCACCCAGGCCCGTGACCGCGCCGCGTGCGGTGGCGCCGAAGCTTATGACCACCGCGCGCAGCCGGCGGCCGTAGCTCCCGGTCAGCCCGCCGAGCTGCAGGGCGTGCAGCACCGAGCAGTAACCGGCCAGCTCGTTGTTCTTGTGGAACACATGGACGCTGAAGGCGCCCGTGGAGGTCCAGTGGTTCATGGCCTCCCAGGCGATCAGGGTCAGCCGGCGGTCGATGCCGATCTGCGTCGTCTTCTCGTCCTGCACACAGTGCGGCCAGCCCCACAGCACCTGGCCCTCGCGCAGCTCGGCGAGGTCCTCGTGCATGGGCTTGGGCAGCAGCATGATGTCGCACTCGGCGACCAGTCGCTCACGCGAACGGAGGCCGGCGACGAGGGGGCGCAGCGCCTTGTCGGCGATGCCGAACCGTTCGCCGTAGCCCTCTTCGAGGAAGATCCGCTCTCGTAGGTCCGGGTCGATCCGGTCGAGGTGGCGGGGGTGCAGCGGCAGACGGAACTCGTTCTCCTTGCGGGAGGAGTGCAGTACTCCGAGACTCATCAGGCTCATGTGGGGCGGCTCATTTCCGGCCGGACACGTAGCGCTCCGGCGTTGCCGTTCCCCGAGGGCGACGCCGAAACGGCTGACGGCGTGCGAGGTGCGCTCGGTAATGCCACGGTACTCCAGTCCTCGAAGGGCCGGATTCCACCGGTTCAGGCCGCGAGCACCCCCGCAGAGCCCACCCCGCGCAACGCCATCCGTTCCACGCGGCGGGCCTGGTCCAGGCCGCCGGCGTCGGTGTAGGTGAAGAGGGTCGGTGTGCACACGTCCAGGAAGGTCCGTTTCGCCTCCAGGTCGTCGGAGATCACGTGGATGTCGGGGACGGACGGGTCGGCGGTGCCGGTGAACGTCTCCCACCAGACGTTCTTGAAGGCGCCGACCAGCCGGGCCTCCGGGAACGCGGCGGCCAGATCCGTGGTGCCGCCGGTCGCCCAGGGGCCCACGAAGTCGACGTGGCCGCCGGTGAACGGGTTGGTGATGTCCACCAGGATCTTTCCGCGCAGCCCGGCGCGCCAGGGGCGGAGCTGCTGCACCGCTCCTGGCACGCCGAGGGCGGCGGGGATCACGATCGAGGACTGCGCCACGACGTCGTCGTGGCGCCCGTCGAGCCGTACCTCGTGTCCGGCACGGGCGAACATCGTCGCGAGTGTGACGGCGATGCCGCCCGTGCCCAGGACGCCGATCGTCGGCATCACGTTCCTCTGCTCCCGCTGCTCGCTCATGGCGTCCGTTTCAGGACCAGGCTGACGTTGTGGCCGCCGAAGCCGAAGGAGTTGGCGAGGGCCGCGTCCCAACTGCCCTTGCGGTTCCCGCCGTTGACCACGTCCAGGTGGATCTCCGGGTCGAGTGTGTCGAGGTTGCGGGTGGCCGGGACGACCCCGTGCTGGAGGGCGAGGAGGGCGGACATCGCGCCGAACGCCCCCGACGCGCCCAGCATGTGGCCCGTCATCGACTTGGTCGCGGTCACCACCGGGTGCGTGCCCAGCGCCTTCGTCACCGCGTCGGCCTCCGCGAGGTCGCCGCCGGGAGTGGAGGTGGCGTGGGCGTGCACATGGCCGATGTCGGAGGGCTCCAACTCCGCGTCCCGCAGGGCCGTTCGGATCGCGCGGACCTGCCCCTCGGTGTCGGACGCCGAGATGTGCAGGGCGCTGGAGGTGACGGCCGCGCCGGCCACCGCGCCGTAGACGTGGGCACCCCGGGCGCGGGCGAACTCGGCGCGTTCCAGGACCAGTACGGCCGCGCCCTCGGCGATCACGAACCCGGAGCGGCCGGCGTCGAACGGCCGGGACACGGCGGCCGGGTCGCCCTCCTGCCGCGAGAGCGCCTTCATCTGCGCGAACGCGGCGACCATCAGCGGATGCAGACTCGCCTCGGTGCCCCCGGCCACCACGACATCGGCGCGCCCGAGACGGATCAAGTCCAGTGCCAGGGCGATGGATTCGGCGCCCGAGGCACACGCGCTGACCGGGGCACGGGCGCCCGCCCGCGCGCCGAGGTCGATGCTGACCCAGGCCGCCGGGCCGTTCGGCATCAGCATCGGGACGGCGTACGAGGACAACTTCCGCATGCCCGACCGCTCGTAGACGTCGTTCTGGCCGAGCGTGCTCAGGACGCCGCCGATGCCGGTGCCGACGACCACGGCGAGTCGTTCGGGTTCGACCGGAGGGCGGCCCGCGTCCTGGAAGGCCTCCCGGGCCGCCGCTACGGCCAGTTGCTCACCCCTGTCCAGCTTGCGGGCCTGCACCCGGCCGAGGATCTCGACCGGGTCCGCGGACACCGAGCCCGCGATCCGCACCGGTAACTCGTCGGGCCAGGAGCCGTGTTCGTCATGAAGGGCGCGCACGCCGGAGCGTCCGTCGAGGAGCCCCTGCCATGATTCGGGTGCCGTAGCGCCGAGCGGGGTGATGGCGCCCAGGCCGGTCACGAGCACGTCCACATCTCTGAGCCGGCTCATGCGAAGACGATCGTGTGGTTGCCGTGCCGGAGCACGCGGTCCTCGCCGTGCCAGTGCACCGCCCGGGTGAGTACCGCCCGTTCGACGTCCGCGCCGCGTCGTTGCAGATCGGCGGCGGTGTCCGCGTGGCTGACCCGGACCACGTCCTGCTCGATGATCGGGCCCTCGTCCAGGTTCTCGGTGACGTAGTGGGCCGTGGCGCCGACGAGTTTCACGCCGCGTTCCTTCGCCTTGGCGTAGGGGCCCGCGCCGATGAACGCCGGCAGGAAGGAGTGGTGGATGTTGATGATCGGCACGTCCAGTCGCTCGATGAAGTCCGCCGACAGGATCTGCATGTAGCGGGCCAGCACGACGAAGTCGACGTTGCCCCGCAGCAGCCTCAACTGCTCGGCCTCCGCAGCCGACTTGTCAGCACCTGCCGATGGCACGTGGAAGAACGGGATCCCGAACGACCGGACCTCCTCCGCCGTGTCCGGGTGGTTGGAGATCACCATCGCGATGGTGACGGGGAGTTGACCGCGCCGGTGCCGCCACAGCAGGTCCAGCAGACAGTGGTCGGACTTCGAGGCGAAGATCGCCACCCGCTTCGGCACCGACAGGTCCCGCAGGGTGAACTCCAACTCGAAGTCCCCGGCGAGCCGTTGGCGCAGTCCGTCCTCGATCGCGGGCAGCGCCGCCCCGAGGTGGTCCAGGCCGAACACCGTCCGCTGGAAGAACGCGCCGCCCTGCGGATTGTCCGAGTACTGGTCGAGGGAGACGATGTTCGCGCCGTGCTCACCGAGCACCGCGCCGACCGCCGCGACGATGCCGGGCCGGTCCTTGCCCCGGACGGTGAGGGAGGCGTGCCGGTGCGCGGTGCGAGCGGCCGGGGCGGGGGCCGTCGTAGCGCGAACGGCCTTTGTGGCCTCCAGAGTTGACATCACGTCACTTGCCCTTCTCGGCGCGGAAGGTGAGGGCCACGTTGTGGCCGCCGAACCCTGCCGAGTTCTTCACCGCGACGATCTGCTCGGGGCCCAGCTTGAGCGGGCCGCCGTGCACGATGTCGACGGAGAGTCCCTCGTCGAGGCGGGTGAAGTTGCGGGTCGGCGGTACCAGGCCGTGGTGCAGGGCGAGGACGGTGATGATCGACTCGATCGCGCCGGCCGCGCCGAGGCTGTGCCCGGTCATCGACTTGTTGGCGGACACGGCCGGACCCTGGGTGGCGTCTCCGTCCGCGTCGCCGAACACCGTCATCACCGCGCGCGCCTCCGCCGCGTCGCCGGGTGCGGTCGCGGTGCCGTTGGCGTTGAAGTGGGCGACGTCCGCCGGGGTTACGCCCGCGTCGGCGAGGGAGGCGCGGACGGCCGCGGCGGTGCCGGTGCCGTTCGGCTCGGGCTGGACCATGTGGTACGCGTCCGAGGTGATGCCGACTCCCGCCAGTTCGGCGTAGATCCGGGCGCCGCGCTCGCGTGCGTGCCGTTCCGATTCGAGTACGAGGATGCCGGCGCCCTCGCCGAGGACCATGCCGTCGCGGTCCGCGTCGTAGGGGCGGCAGGCGGACGCGGGGTCGTCGAAGCGCTGCGAGAGCGCGCGCATGGCCGCGAACGAGGACAGGACCATGGGGTGCAGCGGGGCCTCCGCGCCGCCCGCGACCACGACGTCGGCCTCCCCGCGCCGGATCAACTCGGCCGCTGTGACCAGGGCTTGGGTGCCGGAGGAGCAGGCGTTGACGGTGGCGTGCACGCCGAGGCGCGCGTTCACCAGCAGCGCCACGGCCGCCGCCGAGCCGTTGCCCATGGACATCGGGACGGTCATGGGCGGGACGCGCCGCCAGCCCCGTGTCTTCAGGATCTCCCAGCCGTCGATGATCGAGGTCATGTCGCCCAGGGCGGCCGAGACGGCCACGGCCACCCGGCTCGGGATCGCGGTGCTGTCGTCGAGGCCGGCGTCGGCCCAGGCCTCCGCCGCCGCCGTCACCGCGAACTGGGCGGAACGGCTGAGGCGTCGGCGCTGCTGGTGCTCAAGTCCCGTACCGGGGTCGACCTTTGCGCGTCCGCCGAGCAGCGGCGGCAGGTCCTTGGCCCACGACTCGTCCTCCAGCAGACTCAGTCCGCTCTCGCCGCGCAGCATCGCGTCCCAGGTGGCGGCGACGGTCCCGCCGAGCGGGGTGGTCTCGCCGAGCCCGGTGACGACGACCTTGTTGTTCTCTTCCTGGCGGTTCTTCATCGGTTGCGCGCTCCCTGTCCGAGCTGTGCGGCGAGCTTTCCGGAGTCCTTCTTGACCGAGTTGACGAGCACCTTGCGCAGCAGGGACTTCGGCATGATCCCGAAGTAGTCCCCGGGGTCCACCTCGAACGTCCAGTGCACGGTGGTGGTGCCGTCCTCGCGTGCGACGAACTCGTAGGTGCCGACGTAGCCGAACGGCCCGTCGAGGGTGTGGAACCTGGAGCGCCGGCCGGGCTCGAACTCGCTGATCTCCACGGTGAACTGCATCCGCTTGCCGATCAGCTGGAACGTGATCTCGTACTGCCCGCCGGGCCGTGCCGGGCCGTTCAGCAGCGTCACGTCCACGCAGGCCGCCTGCCAGACCGGGTCCTGGACGGGGTCGGCGATCAGGGCGAACGCCTCGTCGGGCGGCACCGGGAGGTGGAACGCGTACTCGGCTGTGACCTGCTCAGTCTTGGTCATCGTCGGTGGGTCCTTCCATGTGGGGAGCGATCGCGCGGGCCGCCAGTTCCGCGTACGGCGGGTACATCACGGAGTTGTGGTCCCCGGCGACGTCGATGACGTGCAACTCGCCCTTGATCAGGGCCTCCCAGCCCAACTTCGGTCCGTAGTCGGCCTGTTCGTCGGCCGCGCGGAGCAGCACGAGGTCCAGGTCGGCCGGTTCGGGGAGGTAGGTCTGCAGGGCGATGCCGTTGGCGAGGTAGGCCTCGAAGTAGCGCAGGATCGTCGCGCGGTCCGCGTCCTCCGCCAGGACGCCTATCGCGGCGGCCTGTTGGAGGATGTGGTCGAAGGCCGCGTCGCCGCCGAGGGCGCGCAGTTCGTCCGCCGGGATGTCCAGCGTCTTTCCGGCGGGTACGGCGAGGTCGCGGGCGAACCAGGACAGGATCGTCGAGTCGTCCGCGGACTCCGGGATGTTGGCCTCGACCGGCGCCCGGCTGTCGATGCCGACGATGAACTCGATCTCCTCGCCGAGCGCGCGCAGTTGACCGGCGACCTCATAGGCGATGACCCCGCCGAAGCACCAACCGCCCAGCGCGTAAGGCCCGTTGGGCTGTACCTCCCGCAGGAGGTCGATGTAGCGGGTGGCCATGGCCTCCACGCTGATCTCGGCCTCGCCCTCGTTCTGGATGCCGGGTGCCTCGATCGCCGACACCGGCCTGCCGGGCGGGAGATGACGGGTCAGCTCGACGTAGCAGAAGACGGTGCCGCCGAAGGGATGGAACAGGAACACCGGGCGCCGCTCCGGCTCGCCCTCGCGCAGGACGACGAGCGGGCCGCGCGCGGTCTCCTGGCCGCCGGACCTGACGATCGCGGCGAGTTCGGCGACGGTGCCCTGCCGGCCGAGCATGACCGAGATCGGGATCTCCACGTCCCACTCGGCACGGATCGCCGAACTGAGCCGGACGGCCAGCAGCGAGTGGCCGCCCACGTCGAAGAAGTGGTCGTGGACGCCGACTTGGGACACCCCCAGGATCTCCGTCCACATCCGCGCGAGGGTGATCTCGGTGGCGTCACGCGGCTTCTCGAACCCCGCGTCCGAGGAGACCACGGGCTCCGGCAGCCGATTGCGGTCGATCTTCTTGTTCGCCGTCAACGGCAGCTCGTCCAGCACCATCACGATGCCCGGCACCATGTACGGCGGCAGGGACACCCCGGCCGCCGAGCGGACGTCGGACGGCCTCAACTCGGCGCCGTTCTCCGCGAGCAGATAGGCGACAAGCCGATCGTCGCGGACCACGACCACGGCGGTGGAAACGCCCTCGACCGCTTCCAGAACCGTCTCGACCTCGGAGAGTTCGATCCGGTAGCCGCGCAGCTTGACCTGGTTGTCCAGGCGCCCGTGGTGCAGCAGCCGCCCCTCGCTGCTCCAGCGCGCCCGGTCACCGGTGCGGTACAGCCGCCGCTCCGGCGCGGCCGGCAGCCCGGTCACGAACCGCTCCTCCGTCAACTCCGGCCGGTCCCAGTACCCGACGGCCAGACCCTCCCCGCCGATCCACAGCTCACCCGGGAAACTCGGCTCCACGGCACGGCCCTGCGGATCGAGGACGTACAGCTGCGTGTTGTCGAGGGGCGCGCCGATGTCGATGCCCGACGCGGGCTCCACGACACCGGCGGTGGACCAGATGGTCGTCTCGGTCGGGCCGTAGACGTTGCGCAGACTCGCGACCCGCGAGGACAGGAACTCGGCCAGATCCAGGGGGAGTTCCTCACCGCCGCACAACACGTTCAGCCGCGGTGCGCCCGTCCAGCCGGCGTCGCGCAGCATCCGCCACGAGGTCGGCGTCGCCTGCATCCAGGTGGCACCGCACTCCTCGATCCGCACCGCGAGAGCGGCACCGTCGGCGGCCGTGGCGCTGTCGCACACGACGACCCGGCCGCCGGTCAGCAGGGGCAGGTACAGCTCCAGTCCGGCGATGTCGAAGGAGATGGTGGTGACGGCGAGGAGACTGTCCGAGGCGCCGAACCCGGTGGTCTCCCGCATCGAGAGCAGCAGGTTCGTCAGCGCGTGATGGGGGATCGCCACGCCCTTGGGGCGGCCGGTGGAACCCGAGGTGTAGAGGATGTACGCCAGGTCGGAGGGGCCGGTGGCCGGGTCCGCGGAGGCGGAGGCCGTGGTGTTGTCGCTCCCGGCGTCCGCCCCGCCGCGCAGCACCCCGGCCCCGAGGTCGTCCAGACCCAGCACCGGAAGCCCCGGCAGCCAGCTCTCCCGCAGGCCGGACTGGCTCAGCAGCAGCCGGGCCCGGGAGTCCTCGGCCATGTAAGTCAGCCGCTCCACCGGCAGGTTGGGGTCCAGCGGCACATACGCCGCCCCGGCCTCCAGCACCCCCAGCAGCGCGGCCACCAGCGGCGCGCCGCGGTCCACCATCACCGCGACCCGGTCGCCCGGGGCGATCCCGGCCGCCCGCAGCGCCGCCGCGGTCTCCTCGACCGACGTGAGCAGACGGCCGTAGCTCCACTCCTCGCCGCCCGCGACCAGCGCGACCGCGTCGGGTGTGCGCCGCGCCTGCTCACGGAAGAGTTCCGGCAACCGGGCCGCGGGCAGGGCGCGTTCGGGTCCCGAACCCCACTCGGTGAGCCGCGCCCGCTGCCGTTCGTCGCCGCGCGCCAGCTCGCGCAACGGTTCGTCCGGGCGGTCGACCAGGGTCTCCACCGTGGTGACGAACGTGGCCGCCAGCTCCCGTGCCGTGCCGGCCCCGAAGATGTCGGTGTTGTAGCGCAGCACCCCCGCGAAGGCGCCGTCGCGCTCCGCGCCCATCTCGACCCACAGATCGGTCTGACCCTCCTGCTGCGGCAGCGGATACGGCCGCAGGGTCGCGCCCGCGATCCCCAACTCGGCGCCGGGGCCCGGCTCCAGCAGGAAGAACGCGTCCATGTCGTTCAGGAACGGCAGCCGGTCCCACGCGAAACCGGCCTGGTACAGCGGCGTCCGGCTCGGGTCGCGCGGCGGCGCCAACTCCCGTACCAGCCAAGGGAACGGCAGCTCCTGCGCCCGCATCGCCTCCGACACCCGCTCGCGCGAGGCCGCCAGCGACTGACGGTACGTCAACTCCTCGTCCACCTCGCCCCGTACGACCACGGTGTTCACGAAGTTGCCGAGCGCGTCCCGGAACTGCCGGTGCAGCCGCCCCGAGGTCGGGGTGCCGACCACGATCTCCGACTGCCCGCTCAACCGGCTCAGCAGCACGAAGTACGCGGACAGCAGCACCGTGTACGGCGTCGACGAGGTCTCCCGGGCCAGCCGCCGTACCGCCTCCGTCGCGGAGACGGACAGCGCGAACGGCGCCGAACCGCCGTCGTAGGACGGCACCGGCGGACGCGTCCGGTCGCCGTACAGATCCAGCGCGGGCGGTATGTCCGCCAGCCGCTTCGCCTCGCCGTCGAGCAGCGTTCGCGCGTTCTCGCCGGTGAGGAAGGCCTGTTGGCGTTCGGCGTACGCGGCGAAGGCGTCGCCGTCGAGCGTGAATCGGTTCGGTGTGCCCTCCAGGCGGCTGCGCACCTCGGAGAGCAGCAGGGCCAGCGACCAGAAGTCGGCCGCGATGTGGTGCATCACGACGGTGAACACCCAGGTGCGCTCACCGGTGCGGTACAAGTGCACGCGCCACAGCGGGGGTCGGGACAGGTCGAAGGGGCTGCGGCTGTCCGTGCGGACGAGGTCCCGCAGCGCCTCCGGGCTCAACTCCCGTGCGTCGGTACGGCGGATGTCCAGCGGTACGGCGTCCCGCACGAACTGCTCCGGACCCTCCGGACCGGCGCGGAAACCGACCCGGAGAGCGTCGTGCTCACGGGCCAGGTCGGCGAGTATCTCCCGTAGCTGTACGCCGAGTTGAGGGTCGGCGGTGACCTCCGCGCCGAACACGATGTGGTAGGCGGAGCACCCGGGATCGGTCTCGTGGATGAACCAGAGGCCGGCCTGCTGGGCGTTCACAGAGTTCACAGAGTTCACGGAAGTCCCGGAATGCACAGTGCTCATCGCCGACCGTCCGCTGCGGCGGTGGCGGAGACGGGCTCGGTGTTCATCAGCTTCCACAGGGCCTCGGCCAGGGTGTCCACCGTGGGGTGGTCCCAGAGGAGGTCGACCGGCGGGTCGGCGAGACCGCACACGTCCTCGATCTCCATGCCCACCGAGAGCGCGGCCATGGAGTCCAGGCCGTAGTCGGTGAAGGGCCGGTCGGTCGCCAACTCCTCGGGGGCGACGCCGGCTTCGGCGGCCACCGCGTCTACGAGGACCTTCTTCACGTCGTCGAACGTCAGGGTGCTGGTGGTGGTGTTCATCGCAGATCGATACCTTCCGGCCGGTATGTGGTCGTGGTCAGGGATGGTGGTCACGCGGCGATCGTGGACTCGGCGTCGTCCCGGCCCGCCTCGCGTGCTCCGGGCTCGGCCATGCGCACCGGGCGGACGGAGAAGAACTCGTTGTCGGCGCGCTGCGAGTTCATGCGGGTGAACAGCCGCCGGGCGGTGGCCTGTTCGAGGTCGCCGACCTCGTACTGGTGGACCTGGCGGCGGGCCAGCGCGGCCCGCAGCCACTCGCCGTCGGCGAAGAAGGCGTCGAGGTGGTCCCGGTTGAACAGCCACACGCCGAGGGCCGCCACCTTCGCGTGCAGGGAGCAGAGTTCCTCCGCCACCCGGATCAGCCGGGGCGCGGTGGACTTGCTGGACGTGGTGGGCTCCGAGGGCCGGCCGGCCGTCGAGCGCCGGATCTCGGTCACGCGGGCGAGCAGCGTGTCCAACTCCCGGCGCAGTTCCTCGGCTTGGCCGCGCAGTGCGGTCAGCCGGTCCTCGTCGCAGCCTTCGGACGGTGCCAGCTCGGCGAGGCGGGCGATCAGCGCGGGCAGGCTGGCGAACGTGGCGTCCCTGCCGCGGCCGAAGACGCTCACCCGGTGCGGTTCGAAGGCGGGCAGCTCGGCCCGAAGGTCGTACAGCGGGCGCCAGTCCTCGTCCGCTCCGTGCCCATGTGCCTTGGCCAGCGCGGGGAGTTGGAGCGCGAGAGAGTCCAGGCAGACCGGCTCGCTGCCGTCGAAGACCGAGACGACGGCGCCGTCACGGAGCATCTTCTGGAACGTGCCCACGTGTTCGGCGGCGCGCAGGAAGTACCGGGCGCCCAGCGTGCGGGCCAGCACCTTGCTGTTGGTGTCGACGAGGCGGGCCACCTGCACCTTCGCGAGGTTCCCCCAGATGCTGAACTGCTCGGTGTACAGGTGCAGTCCGCGCATCGCGACGAGGCTCTCGCACTCCGCGACCAGCAGGCTCAGATACGCGTTGGCGAGGGACTCCGTGACGTACGGGATCTCGTTCGCGGGGCCGTCGTAGAGGATGCGGTCGGAGAGGAAGCCGGCCACCGTGCGCAGCATGGTGTCGCCGGTGCCCAGGGAGAGGCCGGTGCAGAAGGTGCGGGTGATCAGCAGTCCGCGCAGGGCCAGTTCGAGGCCCTCGCCCTCGGCTCCGAGCCGGGCGGTGGCGTCCACGCGGGCGTCGTCGAAGGCGACGCCGCTGATGTCGCAGCCGCGCAGACCGTACGTCGGGACTCGGGGGACGCCGGTCACCTCGCCGGAGATGACCTGCGAGCGGTCCACCAGGAACATGGACTGCTGGCGTTTGGCCGGGGTGCGCTCGTCGCCGGTGGTGCCCAGCAGAACCACGTGGGTGGAGGTGCGGCCCCGGTTGATCGGCCACTTCTCGCCGGACAGGACGTACTGGTCGCCGTCCGGGGCGGCCGTGAAGCGGTTGGCGGCCAGGTCGGCGCCGTGCCCCGGCTCGGAGTAGGCCAGGCACGGGACGACCCCGCCGCGCAGGACCGTCGCCGCGTACTTCTCCTGCTGCTCGGCGTCGCCGCCGATCCACGCGAGCATCATCCACACCTGGGTGCTCTCGCTCACGGCGACGTTCATGTCCCGGCGGGCGATCACCCGGGTCAGCATCAGGATGTCCTCGGCGGCCCGGAGATCACCGCCCAGCCGCTCGGGCACGAAATACCGGTTGAAGCCGAAGGCGCGGACCTGGTCGATACCGGCGGACGGGAGTTCGTCGCGCTCGTCGAGCGCCAGCGCCCCGGCGAAGGACAGGGCGTTGGATTCCACTTCAGGGTCGCCGAGCCAGCCCTCCAGAGCCTCCGCGAGGGCAGTGCTCGACTGCTTGTTTGAGCTTTCCATGAGCTTTCCATTCCATGCCTGAGAGGGCAGCGGCACAATGACACAGCCGTGCCCGATAGACGGACCTGAAAGCGGACGTGCGAATGTGGCGCATGAATACACGTCGCGTTGGAGAATGCAGGCGAAAGGAGCGCACCGCGCGCTGCTGAAAAAGCGCAGCACTGTGCGAAAGAGTCAGTTCACCTGTGTCTGACCAGCGCCGATGGGCGCGGGTTCCTCGTCGTCAGCGTTGTCCGATACAACAGCTGATGGAGCTTTGAACCATTTTGAAACCCCCGTTGCGCGAAGCGCGGTTTCGTCCCCGTGTTCTTCCCCGTGTGCTGCCCGGTCACCGATTGCAATGTTCTGGCCAGGTGCTTCGAGAGCGTAGCAGGCGCGCTACTTGGTGCCACGTGACTCAGGTCACCCGGCGTTTCTCATTCCCCAGTCGAACGTTTGGTCCTGTGATCGATCATCGAGTGGCTGACCTCGATGATCTCCGGAGAATCACCCGTTCCATTTCGCGGTATGCGGAGGATCGTATTCCGCTGGATTTTGCGTGGGGATAACCGTCCGGGGGGTTGTCACGGACGGCGGAATAATGAACTCCGTGTGACCCCGGGGGTGTCGTGGAGGGGCCGGGGTCCGGCGATTTCCCTGGCGGAGGGGGGTGTCGTGGCCGTAGAACGTTGTATCTTCGATGGTGGAGATTGCGACGATCGAAGGAGTCGGCTCATGGTGCGCACAGGTGGCACGGAGCAGTACGGGGTGTCCCCCCGGGAGGACTTCCTCATCGCCGAGCGCCCCGGCTATCTGCTCCACAAAGCGGGGTTGGTGCTGGTGGAGGACGTGGAGAAGGCGCTGGGCGCGGTCGGTATGCGCATCCGCTACTTCTTCGTGCTGGCCGCGCTGGCCGGCGGGCCCGAGCTCTCCCAGCAGGACCTGAGCCGGCTGCTCAACCTCGATCCGACCACGGTCGTGACGGTGATTGACGAGATGGAGCGCAACGCGCACGTGGAGCGCCGCCGCAACCCCGCCGACCGGCGCCGCTACAACCTGATCCTCACCGAGGCCGGCCGCGAGGCGCTCGCGACGGCGGACCGGGTGGCCACGGAGGTCGAGTCGGCGTTCTTCGGCGCCCTCTCCGAGGGCGAGCGCGGGGTGCTGCGCAAGATGCTCGGCACGCTGATGGCCGGCCGCTGGCCCGCGTCGGTCTGCTCGGACTGACATGAGCCGTCCTCGAACTGGCCGGGAACGGCCGTGAGTTGACGCAAAACGCTCGCCAACTGACGCAGTGCGTCCGCGAGTTGACGTAGAACATCCTCGAACTCGCCCGAGCCCGTGGTGCCGACAGGTGCCGCGGGCTCTGTCGTACCCGGAGATCGTCACTCCGGGTGACCGAGTTCGCCGCGCCGGTCGTGACGGCATTGACTCACGGCTTTCCAATCATCTAGATTTCCATCATCTAGAGATCCCAAGGTCCAAAGTTCCTGTTGATTGGAAGGTCCCCGCATGTCCGCAGAACGCGCACCATCTCCCACTAGGTGGTGGACACTCGGGATCGTCGCGTTGGGCTCGTTCATGCTGATGCTCGACCTGAGCGTGGTCTCCATCGCGCTGCCGCAGATCCACAAGAGCCTGGGCAGCAGCTTCGCCGACCTGCAGTGGGTGTTCGACGCCTACGCCCTCACGCTGGCGATCTTCCTCGTCGCGGCGGGCTCGCTCGCCGACCGGATCGGCCGCAAGAAGGTCTTCCAGGTCGGCTTCGCCATCTTCACCGCCGCGTCCCTGGCCTGCGGACTGGCCGACGGCGCAGGGGAGTTGAGCTGGTTCCGGGCCATCCAGGGAGTCGGCGCCGCCATCATGTTCGCGGTCGGTCCCGCGATGCTCAGCCATGAGTTCCACGGCAAGGAACGGGCCACCGCGTTCACCGCGTTCGGCGCCGCCGTCGGTCTCGCCGTCGCCACCGGCCCGCTCATCGGCGGCTCGCTGATCAACGCGCTGTCCTGGCGCTGGATCTTCTACATCAACGTGCCGGTCGGCGTGCTCGCCATCCTCATCGGCGCGCTGCGCGTCCGCGAGTCCCTCAACACGCGGGCCCACCCCACCGACTGGGCCGGCCTCGGCACCTTCAGCCTCGCGCTCGGCGCCCTCGTCTACGCCACCATCCGTGGCCCGGTGGAGGGTTGGACCAGCGCCAACACGCTCGGCCTCTACGCGGCGAGCGTCCTCTTCCTGGTCGTCTTCGTCGCCATCGAGCGCCGCCTCGGTGAACGCGCCCTGATCGACCCGGCGTTCTTCCGCAGCCCCACCTTCGTCGGCATCTCCCTCGTCGCGATGATCGGCAACGCGGGCGCCCTGCCCTCGGTGTTCTTCGAGACCAGCTACCTGGAGAACATGCTGCACGTCGACGCGTGGGGGACAGGTCTGCGGTTCCTGCCGCTGACCGGTGCGATGTTCGTGGCCGGTGCCCTCGGCGGCGGCCTCATCGGCAAGGTCCCCTTCCGGATCCTGCTGGGCGGTTCGACCCTGGTGATGGCCATCGGCATCCTGTGCCTGAACCTCACCGAGGCGGACTCGTCCTGGACCGTGCTCGTCCCGGCGCTGGTCATCTCCGGCTTCGGCATGGGCGCCTTCAACCCGGCCCGCGCCGCCCTGGCCATCGGGGTCGCCGAACCGGCCAAGTCCGGTGTCGCGTCCGGGATCAACGAGACGTTCCAGCAGGTCGGCATCGCGGTCGGCATCGCCGGCATCGGCGCCTACTTCCAGCACACCGTGTCCCAGGACTTCACCTCCTCGGCCGTCGGCAAGCAGCTCGGCGCCGACACCGCGGAGACCGCCGCGCACGGCATCAGCGCCGGTGGCCTCGACGCCGTGGTCCAGGCCGTCCCGGGCGCACTGCGCGAGAAGGTACTGGCCGCCGGACAGGACGCGTTCATGAACGCCTTCCACGGAGCCATGACCCTCAGCGCGATCCTCGGCTTCGTCGCCGCCGTCATCGGCTTCACGATGCTCCGCACGAAGGACCTGCACGCCAGCGCCCTGTCGACGATCCCCCCGGACATCGACGAGGACGGCGAGGTGCGCCCCGACGACGCGTCGGACCTCCCGGTCGGCGCCCCGGCCTGACCGCACCGCGCGGCTGAGGAGCCCGCCCGATACACCGTCCCGGTGGCCAATCCCCCGCGCCACCGGGACGGTTCAGTGCTGTCCGGCAATCCCTCGATCAGGTGACGGCCCGCTGTACCGCCGGTCGAACACCGGATCGTGACCACACCTCCCAGCGGCCCCTAGGGCGGCACCCGCATCCTCGAACTTTCGTCCGGCGGTTCGCCCGTCCGCACCCGTGACGGCATGTTGATCAGGCACGTTCTTCTGGCACCGAGTCACTGCACCGACCGCAGGAGGTTGCCATGAATCCCGTGCCCGTCCCCGCCCTCGTCCCGCTCGCGTTCGAACATCGCACCCC
>NZ_JBXVPZ010000202.1:0-17178 GCF_057961495.1 Streptomyces sp. P5F9
GGCATGCTCCATGTGGGCGGTGTCGGGGGTGGGGGTTGTCCGTCGTGGACAGTGCCGTTGTCGAGGGGATCGGTACGGGCCCGGCCGCGTAAACGGTGAACTCCCCTTCCAGGCGCGTTAGATTGACTCGCTGACGGTGGATGGAACGGCTGGTCAGGGGGCAAGGGCGATGGACAGCGACGGGACGCGGGACGCGCGACACACACAGGCCAATCCTGTGCCGCGTCCGGCGCGGCCGCCGGAGGTACCGGCCATGCCGCCGCGGCCTGCGCGGACACCGGGCTCGACCCCCGCGCCCGAACAGCCGCCGCGGTTCAACCCGGCCGTCGCCGACTGGCTGAACGAGCCCCGGCCGGCCGCCGCACCCGGCATCTGGCGCTACGGATACCGCCCCCCCAAGGCCGACCGCGCATCGACGCGGCTCTCCCCGGTCGCTGTCCTCGGTCTGCTGGTCCCCCTGGTGGTGGCGCTGATCGTGTGGTCCTTCTGGCGCCACGGCGCCGTTCCGTACCAATGGGTCGTGCTCAAGCTGTTCACCCCGAACGACTGGTGGTGGGCCGGCACCACATCCCCCAAGAACTTCAGGGGCACCGAGGCCATCAGCGTCTACGACGGTGTCTTCTTCGCCCTGCTCGTCTACACCGTCATCCGGCTGGGCGGTTGGCTCGACGTCGCCCGCCACGTCGTCGGCAGTCGTCCACAGCCGGCTCGCGCACTGCTGGCGGCCGTCGGCGGCCTTGTCGCACTGAGTTTCGTGTTCCCCCAGGCGTTCGGCGTCGGCTGGAACGCCCTGCCCGTCCAGGACCCGCTGTTCTCTCTCCTGACCCTGATCACCGGGGGCTACGAGATCTTCCAGTCGGTGCTGCTCATCGACTTCCTGTATGGCGTCATCACCGCCCTGGTCCTGTGGCCCTTCGCCCGCCTCGGCGGCTGGTGGCCGCTCGCGAAGGAACGACTCGCCGCGCGCGCCGACACGGGGGAGGACGGCGCCCAGCCGGTGCCCGCCGCGCTGCCGCCCGCCCAGTGGCCCGCGCTGCGGGAGGCCGGCCAGCACGAGGCGGCCGAACTTCTCACCGCCGAAGTGCTGATGGGCCGTATGAACGACGTGGACTGCGTACGGATCGGGCACGCGTGGGAAACCGCCCGCAGGGAAGCGCAGTTGGCGGCGTTCAGCGACACGGTGCTGCGCAAGGGAGCGGCGGCCTGGGTCCACCCGTCCGGAGTCCGGGACCTGCCCGGTCGTGCCGCACAGCACGACCTGCTCGAAGGGCAGGTGCGCATCGGACTGTGGACGGCCGGGGAACGTACGCCGTCGGCCTACCGCGGCGCGGGCACGGCCCTCGGCCCCGACACGCTCGGCACCTCGCTCCTCGTCGTGGGGCCGTCCGGCTCCGGCAAGACCAGGCACGTGGTCGCCCCGGTCGTCGAGTCCCTGGCTCTGCGGGCGCTGACCGGACAGTGTGCCGTCGTGGCGGTCTGCGCGGCCGGCACCCCGCTCGGCCCGGACTCGGCGTACGACGTCGTGGTGCGGATCGGAGACCCCGCCTCCGTCTACGATCTTGATCCGTACGCCGACAGCGCCGACCCCGACGCGGCTGCCACGTTCCTCGCCGAGGGACTGGTCGGAGACCTCGACACCGTCGGCGCTCAACGGGCCACGACCGCACTCGCTCAACTGCTCGGGCCGTATCGGGCGGTGCACGGCATTTTCCCGTCCCTCCCCGTGCTGCGGGAACTCCTGGAAGGCGAGCCGTCCGCGCTCGCCGCCCTGCGCCAGGCACTGTCGGCGCCGGAGCACGCAGGCCTGCGCCGCGACCTCGACGCCCGGGCTCGTCAGACCGGTGCCGCCGCCGACCCGGGACCGGTGCTCGCCGACCGGCTCGCGCTGCTGGACCGGCCCGTGTTCGCCGACTTCTTCGGCACGGGCGACGCGGCCGTCCGGCCGTTCTCGTTGCGTGCCGTCGCCCATCACCCCCTGCGGGTCCGGATCGACGTGCCTGCTCACGGGCACGAGGAGGCCTCCCGGCTGATCACCCGGCTGATCCTGGCCCAGTTCGACCATGTCGTGCACGACACCGACCGCCGGCACTTCGCCTGTCTCGTCCTCGACGACGCGACCGGGACGGTGACCGCCGAGTCCGTACGGCGCATGCAGCGTCTGCGCTCCCAGAACGCGGGCGTACTCCTGGCCCTGCGCACCCTGGGCGACGTCCCCGAGGCGCTGCACGGACCGCTGCACGGCGCGGTCGGCTGCCGGATGGCCTTCTCGGGTGTCACGACGTGGGACGGCAGCCGGTTCGCGCACGCCTGGGGCACGGAGTGGGTGGAGACCCGGGACGTGGCCCAGCACACCGTCTTCGCGGACCAGCCGATGACCCGGGCCATCCACGCCCTGCGCAAGCTGGTGACGGGCCGGGCGGTGACGACGGAGGCCGTGACCGTACGGCAGGTCGAGCGGGAGCGGTGGTCCGCGTCCCAGCTCGCGCACGAGGTGCCGCCGGGGCACGCGGTGCTGTCCCTCACGACGGTGGAGGGGAAGCACACTCCGCCATCACTGGTGGATCTGCGAGCCCCAGCCCTCTGAACCGGACATACAGATACGCACCCACCATACGGTGAGGCAGAATCGGCACAGGCAGTTCATACGCGACGGCCAAAAGATCGACATGATCGTCAGTTCTTCCTCCACCTGAAGGCACCATGCCCCCCACGCTCGCCTCCCTCGTCCACCACTCCGCGCTCAAGCTCACCGTGCGCGCCGGCGAGGACCGGCTGGACGTGCCCGTCCGCTGGGCGCATGTCAGTGAGCTGGCGGACCCGGTGCCGTACATGGAGGGCGGGGAGCTGCTGCTGACGACCGCGCTGAAGCTGGACGCGGAGGACGCGAAGGCCATGCGGCGGTATGTGAAGCGGCTGGTGGGCGCGGGAGTCGTCGGGCTGGGGTTCGCCGTCGGGGTCAACTACGACGAGATTCCGAAGGTGCTGGTCGACACGGCCCAGGAGGAAGGGCTGCCGTTGCTCGAAGTGCCCCGCCGCACCCCGTTCATCGCGATCAGCAAGGCCGTATCCGCGGCGATCGCCGCCGACCAGTACCGTTCCGTCACCGCCGGCTTCGCCGCCCAGCGCGAACTCACCAAGCAGGCCCTCACCGACGGCCCCGAGGGACTCCTCGCCGCCCTCGCCGCACAGGTCGACGGATGGGCCGCGCTCTACGACGCGTCCGGCGCCGTCGTCGCCACCGCACCCGAGTGGGCGGGCCGCCGTGCCGCCCGGCTCACGGCCGACGTGGAGCGGTTGCGGGACCGGCCCGCGCCGGCCTCGTCCGTCGTGGGCGGGCCGGACAACGAGGACCGTGTCGAACTGCACACCCTCGGCACCGGCCGCCGCCCGCGCGCCGCACTCGCCGTAGGAACGGCGTCGGCGCTCGGGACGGCGGAGCGGTACGCCGTGCACTCCGCGATCGCGCTCCTGACCCTCACCACGGAACGCTCGCGGTCCCTGCAGGCCGCCCATGAGCGGATCGGGGCGGCGGTGCTGCGGCTGCTGCTCGCCGGGCACCCGGACCACGCGCGGGCGGTCGCCGGGGATCTGTACGGCGGGCTGCTCGACGCGCCGTTCCGGATCATCGTGGGGGAGTCGACGGACGGTGACCCCTTGGACGGGCTCGCCGAGGCCGTGGAATCCGCCGCGGCGCGGTCCGGGGAAGCCGTGCTCGTCGTACCGGAAGGGCCGGAACGGCTGGTGGTGCTGGCCGTCGACGGCGGTGCCGCGGTCGAGGCGTGCGGGGAGTACGCGGCGGGGCGGGAGGGCGAGCGGGCCTCTTCGAGCACCGGGGAGCGCACCGGTGATGAGGACGACCTGGTCGTGGGGCTCTCCGCACCGGCCGGGCCCATCGCCGCGGCGGGCGCCTACAAGCAGGCCGAGCAGGCGTTGTCCGTGGCGCGGAGGCGGGGGCGGGTGCTCGTCGAGCACGAGCAGCTGGCCGCCGGGTCCGTGCTGCCGTTGCTCGCCGACGACGCGGTGCGCGCGTTCGCGGACGGGCTGCTGCGGCCGCTGTCCGAGCACGACGCCACGGGGCGCGGGGACCTCGTCGCCTCGCTGCGGGCGTGGCTGTCCCGGCACGGGCAGTGGGACGCGGCGGCCGCGGACCTCGGGGTGCACCGGCACACCTTGCGGTACCGGATGCGGCGGGTCGAGGAGATCCTCGGGCGGTCGCTGGACGATCCGGACGTACGGATGGAGTTGTGGCTCGCGTTGAAGGCGACGGCCGCGGCGGAGTAGACGGCATCTGCCTAACTGGAGTGTCCCGGCCCGGTACTGCTACGGCCCGGACAAACGCGCCCCCGCTTCCCCGCACCTACCGTTGACCGGGAAGCACCGAGCGACCCAACACCGAGCAACACCGAGAACAAGCACCCCCAACGCGGAAGGGCCGGCACACGCAATGCCCAACGAAACTGTGGCAGTCACCCACGCCTTCTGGCTCGCCGGCCGCCAGGCCACCGGCGAGGACACCTTCGACGTCACCTCGCCCTGGGACGGACGCCTCGTCGGCAAGGTCAGCGTGCCGACCGACGCCCAGGTCGAGGAGGCGGTGGCCGCCGCCTACGCCGTACGGGACGAGTTCGCCGCGACCCCCGCCCACGTCCGCGCCGCCGCCCTCGACCACGTCAGCCGGCGTCTCGTTGAGCGCACCGAGGAGATCGCGCAGCTCATCTCCGCAGAGAACGGCAAGCCGATCAAGTGGGCGCGTGGTGAGGTCGGCCGCGCGGTGTCCGTGTTCCGGTTCGCGGCGGAGGAGGCCCGGCGGTTCAACGGCGGCGAGGCCCAGCGCCTCGACACCGACGCCGGCGGCCAGGGCCGGCTTGCCCTCACCCGGCGCTTCCCGAAGGGCGCCGTCCTCGGCATCGCGCCCTTCAACTTCCCGCTGAACCTGTGCGCCCACAAGATCGCCCCCGCGATCGCGGCCGGCGTGCCGATCATCCTCAAGCCGGCCCCGGCCACCCCGCTCTCCGGCCTGATCATCGGCGACCTGCTCGCCGAGTCAGAGCTGCCCGCCGGTTCGTGGAGCATCCTGCCGGTCGCCAACGACCACATGCCCGCCCTCGTCCAGGACGAGCGGCTGCCGGTCATCTCCTTCACCGGTTCCGAGAAGGTCGGCTACGCGATCATGGACTCGGTGCCGCGCAAGCACTGCACCCTGGAGCTGGGCGGCAACGGCGCGGCCGTGGTCCTCGGGGACTACGCCTCCGACGCCGACCTCGACTGGGCCGCGACCCGCATCGCCACCTTCTCCAACTACCAGGGCGGCCAGTCCTGCATCTCCGTACAGCGGGTCATCGCCGACGCCGCCGTCTACGACCGGCTGCTCCCGCGCATAGTCGCCGCCGTCGAGGCCCAGGTCACCGGCGATCCGAGCGACGACAAGACCGACGTCGGGCCGCTGGTCAGCGAGGCCGCAGCGCAGCGCGTCGAGTCGTGGGTCCAGGAGGCCGTCGAGGCGGGCGCCACCCTCCTCACCGGCGGCAAGCGCGACGGCGCCTCGTACGCGCCGACCGTCCTCACCGACGTACCGGCCGACACGACGATCTCCTGCGAGGAGGTCTTCGGACCGGTGCTGACCGTCACGAAGGTGGACGGCGAGGCCGCCGCCTTCGCCGCCGCCAACGACTCCAAGTACGGCCTCCAGGCAGGGGTGTTCACCCACGACGTGCAGGTCGCCTTCCGCGCCCACCGCGCGCTCGAAGTCGGCGGTGTCGTGATCGGCGACGTCCCGTCCTACCGCGCCGACCAGATGCCCTACGGCGGCGCCAAGCAGTCCGGCGTCGGCCGCGAGGGCGTCAAGTTCGCGATGGACGACTACACCTACGAGCGGGTGCTGGTGCTGACCGGGCTCGCGCTCTAGCGAACCGGCTCTAGTAAACGGTAACCATTTTCATATAGTCTCCCTGTAGGGGCCCGGCACCGATGCCTTCCGGTGCCGGGCCCCTACTTTCCGTCGGCCAACTTCCGGACCCTCAGCCGGAGAAGCCGACGTGCGCGAGCCGCAACGGGCCGCGCAGCCTGATGTGCACGTCGTGCACGCCCTCGGCGACGATTCCGGCGCCGAGAGTGATGTAGTCGTACGGTCCCGACGTCGGTGCGGGCAGGGCGAGTTGGGCCAGTGCCGGGCCGCCGTCCAGCGACAGTTCTACGGCCCCCTCGCCCGCCACCTCCACGGTCACCTCCGTGACCCCGGCGCCGAAGTCGCAGTGCCGGTACGTCAGTTCGGCCGTGTCGCCGCCCGCCGGTGTCACCGCGTCGCCCGCCGCCTTCGTCCGGTCGACGATCTCGCCGCCCGACTGTTCGTCGAAGTCGGCCGAGTCCAGGCCGTGTTGGAGGAGGGGGCGGGGTGCTGCGGGCTCGCCGTCGAGCGTCACCGTCGTACGGAGCCGGATGTCCTCGCTGGAGGCGCCGAGGAGGAGTTCGTACGGACCCTGTTCGAGGCGGTGGCCACCCCGCGCCACGTCCCAGAACTCGAAGGCGGACAGCGGGACTTCGAAGGACAGCGCCGCCGCCTCGCCCGGCGCGAGGGTCACGCGGCGGTGTGCGGCCAGTTCGCGGCGCGGACGCGGGACCGACGGGTCCGTGGCGCGGGTGTACAGCTGCGCGACCTCGCCGGCCGCCACATCGCCCGTGTTGGTGACCGTGAACTCCACGTGCACCGCGCCGGGTTCGGCCCGTGCCGTCAGGCCGCCGTACGCGAAGGAGGCGTACGAGAGGCCGTGGCCGAAGGGGAAGAGAGGGGTGCCCTCGAAGTAGAGGTAGGTCTGGCGGCCGCCGATCACGTCGTAGTCGAGGAGGCCGGGCAGGTCGGTGTCGGTGGCGTACCAGGTCTGGGGGAGGCGGCCGGCAGGGGAGACGTCGCCGGCGAGGACGCGGGACAGGGCGGTGCCCGCCGCCTGGCCGCCGTGAGCCGTCCACAGGATCGCGGGGAGGTCGGCGGGGTCGACCGTGTACGGGTACGCGGAGACCAGCGCCAGGACCGTCTTCGGGTTGGCGGCGCGGGCCGCGCGCAGGAGGCGTTCCTGGTGGGCGGGGAGGCGGAGGGTCGTACGGTCCTCGGTCTCGCGGCCGTTGATGTGCGGGTCGTTGCCCGCGACGACGAGCACCACGTCCGCCGCCTCCGCGACCCGGGCCACCGCGTCCTCGCCGTGCTCGGCGACCACCAACTCGAAGACTTCCGCGCCCTCTTCGGCAACCTTCACGCCGTCGGCGGCGACAGAGACGTGGCGACCCGTACCGATGTGCAGCAGGAGGTGACCGTTCTCGTGGGGTTCCAGGCGGAATGTCTCCTGGACGACCCAGCCTCCGGGCTGGTCGGCGGAGGCGCGGACGTAGCCGTCGTCGGCGACCGAAAGGTACCGGCCGTCGGGGGCGCGGAGGGTGAGGACGCCCTCGCCCCAGTCGACGAGGGCGAGTTCGGTGCCGGTGCCGTCCGTGGTGAGGGGCGGGAGATCGGTGCGGCCGGCGAGGAGAGCCGGGTCCAACGCGCCCTCGGCTCCGCGTACTTCGTCTTCCGCGTCCGCCGACGGGACGTGCAGGTAAGCGCCTTGGGAGGTACGCAGCCGGACGCGGTCCACGCCCTCCGCGAACTCGACGCGTTCGGCGCCGAACCGCTCGTACAGGCCCTCCAGCGGAGTGGAGCGGTGGATCAACGTGCCGCTGTACCAGTCGAGTTTGCACTCGTCCGCGAGCAGGCCGACGACGGCGAGGCGGGTGTCGTGGGCGAGGGGCAGCAGGTCGTCGTTCTTCAGGAGTACCACCGCCTGTTCGGCGGCCTCCTGGGCGAGGGCCCGGTGCGCCGGGGTGTCGAAGTCCTTGATGTCGGCGTGCGGGTCCTGCGCCGGGTCGAACTCGCCGAGCCGGAACCGCACCGAGAGCTGACGGCGGACCGCCGCGTCGACGTCCGCCTCCGTCAACAGGCTCTGGTCCAGGGCGCCTTGGACCCGCGCGGCGATCGTCGAACCGTCCGTGCCGTGGTCGGTGAAGCTGTCCACGCCGGACAGCAGCGAGGCCGCCGTCGCCTCCTCGTGGGTGTCGAAGTAGCGCTCGGAGTCGACCAGGTTGGAGGGCGCGCCCGCGTCCGAGCAGACCAGGAGCTCCTCGTCGGTCCAGGTACGCAGTTGCTCGCGCAGGTAGGGCGAGACGTGGTTGGGGCGGCCGTTGACCAGGTTGTACGCGGGCATCACGCCCGCCACCGCGCCCGCCTCGACCGTCTCGCGGAAGGCGCGCAGGTCGTACTCGTGCAGCACGCGCGGGCGGACCGAGGAGGACGAGACGTCGCGGCCCGTCTCGTTGTTGTGCGCCAGCCAGTGCTTGAGGACGGGGGCCGTGCGCCAGTACGTCGGGTGGTCGCCGCGCAGGCCGCGCGTGTACGCGGTGGCGATCGCCGAGGTCAGCTTCGGGTCCTCCGAGTAGCCCTCCTCGTTACGGCCCCACAGCGGGTGGCGCAGCAGGTTCACCGTCGGGGACCACACGTTGAGGCCGACGCGGTCGTCGCGGGCCCGCATCGCGCGGACCTCCTTGGACACCGCGTCGCCGACCCGTCGTACGAGGTCCTCGTTCCAGGTCGCGCCCAGGCCCACCGCCTGCGGGAAGACCGTCGCCGGGCCCATCCACGCGACGCCGTGCAGGGCCTCCTGGCCGGTGCGGAACGCGGCGACGCCCAGACGTTCCACGGCGGGCGCGTACTGGTGCAGGAAGCCGACCTTCTCGTCGAGGGTGAGCCGTGCCAGCAGGTCGTCGATGCGCTTCGCGAACGGCAGGTGCGGATCGCGGAAAGGCGGCGTAGGCGGCGTTTGTGCGGTCACGTGGAGTTCCCCTTGCGATGGAGCGGCGCGGCTCTTTCGAAGCGCTTCGATGCTGATTCGACGCGGGGCAGGTGTCAAGAGACCTTCACCGTTATTTCAAGCAGCACATACGGACAGGTCACGCCCAGCACCTCCGAGGAATCTTGGGAGCGACCCTTGTGCACCCTTGGGTGTTCACTTAACCTCGCAGCAACATCGAAGCGCTTCGACTAAGTGCTCTGTTCCACTCAAGACACCGCAGCCGACGGCTCCACCGCCGGGTGTCCTGGTGCGCCATGAAGGGTTGACGCAATGACGCCGAACGCCTCCGCCGCCTCCGCTCCCAGCCGGAGAAGCTTTCTCGCCTCCACGGCGGTCGTCGCCGCAGCGGTGGCGGGAGGAGTACCGCTGCTCTCCGCCTGCGGGGCCTCGGACAGCGGTTCGGGCGGGGGCAGTTCGGAGGGCAAGGGCGTCAAGAAGCTGCTGCCGGCCTTCGTCGCCGGCAACGTGGTGACCCCGGACATCGCCTCCAAGAACGGCTCGGCGGTCGGCTTCACCAGCAAGCTGGACCTGGCCACCCTGAAGACCTCGGTGCCGAAGAAGCTCGGCAAGGGCGGCAAGGTCTCCATCATGTCGCCGTTCTGGGGCTCGCCGCCGAAGAGCGACAACGCCTACTACAAGGCGATGAACAGCCTCATCGGCGTCGACGTGGCCTGGCAGAACCAGGACGGCAACACCTACGACCAGAAGCTCGGCGCGGTGCTCGCCTCCAGCGACATCCCCGACATCGTGGTCGTCCCCAGCTGGAACATGGGCGGCAAGATACCCAGCGCCATCATCGGCAAGTTCGCCGACCTCGGCCCCTACCTCTCCGGCGACAAGGTCAAGGACTACCCGAACCTCGCGGCGATCCCCACCGACGCCTGGCAACGCTGCATCTTCGGCGGCAAACTGCGCGGACTGCCCATGCCGTCCTCGTACGTCCCCAACATCGTGCCCCTCTACCGCAAGGACATCTTCGACAAGGAGGGGTACGAAGTCCCCACCTCCGCCGACGAGTTCATGGCCCTGGCCAAGGAGATCACCAACGCCAAGGCCAAGCGCTGGGCCTGCCTGGACATGAAGTGGACCGCCTTCAACATGTGGGGCGTGCTCTCCGGCAGCGAGAAGTCGCTCGGCTGGAACCTCGTCGACGGCAAGCTGGTCAACCGCGTCGAGACCCAGGAGTACCTCGAAGCGCTGGAGTGGACCCGCAAGCTGTTCGCCGCCGGATACGTGCACCCCGACGCCAAGTTGGGCAAGAGCGCGGCCACCGACCCGGGCCCCAAGTTCGCCGCAGGCGAGTTCCTCATCTACAACCAGGACATCTCGCAGTGGTGGAGCCGCACCGCCGAACAGGCCACCCAGAACCCGTCCTACAAGATCTGGGGCATGGACATCTTCGGCCACGACGGCGGCGACCCGATCCTCTGGGCCGGCGAACCGGCCAACATCTTCGCCTTCATCAGCAAGAAGGCCTCCGAGTCCGTCATCCATGACGCGCTGGCCGTCGCCAACGTCACCGCCGCGCCGTACGGCACCAAGGAGTACATGCTCACCAACTACGGCGTGGAGGGCACCCATTACACCGTCAAGAACGGTGTCCCCACCAAGACCGACCAGGGCAACAACGAGGTCATCAACGCTTACGTGATGGTCGCCAGTCCCGCCGCCACCATCGCCCACCCGGACTTCCCCGAGGTCGCCAAGGCGCAGGTCGAGTGGCAGCAGCGGATGGGTGCCTTCACAAAGAAGTCGAGCTTCTACGGCCAGCAGATCACCGAGCCGAGCCGCTACACCAACCTCTCCAACGACTTCGAGCAGTTGGAGGACGACATCACCCGCGGCCGCAAGAAGATCAGCGACATGCAGCAGGCCGTCTCCGACTGGAAGAGCAAGGGCGGCGACCAACTCCGCGCCTGGTACCAGAAGTTGCTCGACGACAACGGCACGGCGGCGAGCTGACCGGGTACCGAGGCAAGGAGAACGGCCGTGTCCCACAGCACGGTGCCTCGGAGCAGGACCGAGGCCGACACGACGGGCAAGACCCCGGTGGCGTCCGGCGGCGCCACCGGACCCCGACGCAACCGCCCCAAGGCGAAGGTGAGTTGGCGGATCAGGTTCAGACGCGACCGCGTCCTGCTCCTGATGACCCTGCCGGCCGTCCTGCTCATCCTGGTCTTCAACTACCTGCCGATCCTCGGCAACATCGTCGCCTTCGAGGACTACGACCCCTACGTCAGCGACAACGGCATCGTCTCGATGCTGCACAGCCCCTGGGTCGGCCTGGAGAACTTCCAGCAGATCTTCGCGGACTCCGCGTTCTGGAGCGCCGTACAGAACACGCTCGTCCTGTTCTTCCTCCAGCTCATCCTGTTCTTCCCGATCCCGATCCTGCTCGCGCTGCTCATCAACAGCGTGGTCAGGCCCCGGGTCCGGGCGCTCTCACAAGCGATCCTCTACCTCCCGCACTTCTTCTCCTGGGTGCTGGTCATCGCCGTCTTCCAGCAACTCCTGGGCGGGGCGGGCCTGTTCTCGCAACTCCTGCGGCAACACGGGTTCGACGGCCTCGACGTCATGACCGACCCCAACACGTTCAAGTTCCTCATCACCGCGCAGAGCGTGTGGAAGGACGCGGGCTGGGGGATCATCGTCTTCCTCGCCGCGCTGTCCTCCGTCAGTCCCGATCTGTACGAGGCCGCCGCGATGGACGGGGCGGGGCGCTGGCGCCGGATGTGGCACGTCACGCTGCCGGCGCTACGACCGGTGATCGCACTGCTGTTGGTCCTGCGCGTGGGTGATGCGCTCACCGTCGGCTTCGAACAGATCCTGCTCCAACGCGACGCCGTGGGACCGGGAGCGGCGGAAGTCCTCGACACCTTCGTCTGGTGGAACGGTGTCCGCAACCAGGACTTCGGCTACGCGGCCGCCGCCGGACTCGTCAAGGGCGTGATCAGTCTCGGGCTGGTCCTCGCCGCGAACAAAGTGGCCCACCTCATGGGTGAGCAGGGGGTGTACAAGAAGTGACCGCCGTCATCGACCAACCCGTCGAGAGCTCCAGGTCCGCCAAGTCCGCACGGCCGCCCGGGCGTTGGGCCGCACCGCCCCGGCCGACCTGGGAGGAGGAACCCGGCAAGGTCGGCCTCGCCGGCAAGGGGCTCGTCCTCACCCTCGCCTGTCTCGCCATCCTCTTCCCGCTCTGGATCGTCCTCGTCACCAGCCTCTCCTCACGCAAGACCATCGACCAGGCCGGCGGGCTCGTCATGGTGCCCAAGGGCATCACCTTCGTCGCCTACAAGGAACTCCTCAGCGGCGGCCAGGTCACCCGTGCGGCGATCATCAGTGTCCTCATCACCGTCGTCGGCACGGCGTTCTCCATGGCGGTGTCCGTCCTCTGTGCGTACGGGCTCTCGCGTATCGGGTCGCTGGGGCATCGGTGGATCCTGATGATGATGCTGGCGACGATGTTCTTCAGCGCCGGGCTCATTCCGACGTATTTGTTGGTGCAGTCGCTCGGCCTGACCGACAGTTATCTCGCGTTGATCCTGCCCAGTGCGCTCAGTGTCTTCAACATCCTTGTGCTGCGCGGGTTCTTCATGGGGATCTCGCAGGAACTCATCGACAGTGCGCGGATCGATGGTGCCGGTGACTTCCGGATTCTGTGGGTCATTGTCATGCCGTTGTCGCGTGCGGTGCTGGCTGTCATCACGTTGTTTTATGCCGTGGGGTATTGGAGTGCCTGGTTCAACGCGTCGCTGTATCTGAACGACCAGGACATGATGCCGTTGCAGAACGTCATGATCCAGTTGGTGCAGAAGCAGGAGGCTCCGGTGGGGCTTGGGCAGGCGATCAAGACGGGGGAGTTGTCCGGGCTTGCCGTTCAGATGGCGGTCATGGTGATGGCGTTGTTGCCGGTGGCTGTGCTTTCGCCGTTTGTGCAGCGGCATTTTAAGAAGGGGATGCTTACGGGCGCCGTTAAGGGATGAGTTCGTAGTTTTGTGCGGGTGCGTTGTGGCTGGTCGCGCAGTTCCCCGCGCCCCTTAGGTGGATCTCCTTACCCCATCTCATACAGCGAGGTATGTGTCATGGATGCGTCCCGTCCGAGCCGGCGTGCCGTTCTTGCCGGGGCTGCGGCTGCCGCCGCGCTCACCAGCGTGCCGCTCCTCTCGGCGAAGGCACATGCCGCGGAAACCCCCTCCTACCGCTGGCGCAATGCCGCAATTGGCGGCACTGGATTTGTCACCGGCGTGTTGTTCCACCCCTCCGTCCGCGGCCTCGCCTACGCCCGTACCGATATCGGCGGCGCCTACCGCTGGGACGACCGGACCGCCCGCTGGACCCCCCTCACCGATCAACTCGGTTGGGACGACTGGAACTTGCTCGGGGTGGAGGCCCTCGCCGTCGACCCCGCGCATCCGGACCGGCTGTACCTCGCCGTCGGCACGTACGCCCAGTCCTGGGCGAGCAACGGTGCGGTCCTGCGCTCCGAGGACCGAGGCACGACCTGGACCCGCACCGACCTCACCGTGAAGCTCGGCGGCAACGAGGACGGGCGTGGTGCGGGGGAGCGGTTGCTCGTGGACCCGCGGGACAGTGACACCTTGTGGCTCGGCACCCGGCACGACGGGCTGCTCAAGTCGACCGACCGGGGTGTCACTTGGGCGGCCGTCAGCGGCTTCCCGGCGGCCGCAAGTCAGAGTGGCCAGGGCGTCACCTTCCTCGTCGCCGTCGGGCGTGCCGTCTACGCCGGGTGGGGCGACGGCGACGGGAGCGCCGGCGCCGTCAACCTCTACCGCACCATCGACGGCACCGCCTGGACCGCCGTCCCCGGGCAGCCCGCCAGCACCTCCGCCAAGGTTCCGATCCGCGCCGCGTACGACGCGCATGCCCGCGAGCTGTACGTGACGTACGCCGACGCCCCCGGGCCCAACGGCCAGTCCACCGGCAGTGTGCACAAGTTGGCCGTCGCGAGCGGGACTTGGACGGACGTGACGCCGGTCGTGCCGGGCGGGACCACGGCCGACGGGTCCGCCGACACCTTCGGCTACGGCGGGGTCGCCGTCGACGCCCGGCGCGCCGGCAGCGTCGTCGTCTCCACCAACAACCGCTGGGCGGCCGTCGACACCCTGTACCGGACGACCGACGGCGGCCGTACCTGGACGTCCCTCAAGGACACCGCTGTCATCGACGTGTCCGAGACTCCTTTCCTCAAGTGGGGTGCGGACCAGCCGAAGTTCGGCTGGTGGATCCAGGCCGTGGCCGTCGACCCGTACGACTCGAAACACGTCGTCTACGGCACCGGCGCCACGCTCTACGGCACCCGTGACCTCAAGCACTGGGCGCCGCGGATCCGTGGCCTGGAGGAGACGTCCGTGAGACAGCTGATCTCGCCCCCGGTCGGGGAGGCGCACCTGATCAGCGCCTCGGGGGACATCGGCGTGATGTACCACGAGCGGCTCACGGCGTCTCCGTCGCGCGGCATGGCGGCAAACCCCGTGTTCGGGTCGGCGACCGGGATCGCGCAGGCCGCGGGCAGGCCGTCGTACGTCGTCCGCACGGGCTTCGGCGACCACGGCAACGGTGCGTACTCCCGCGACGGCGGGCGGAGCTGGGCGCCCTTCGCTGCCCAGCCCGACATCGCCGGGGACTCACCGGGGCCGATCGCCACCAGCGCCGACGGCGGTGCGCTGCTGTGGTCCTTCGTGCACTGGG
This sequence comes from Streptomyces sp. P5F9, assembly GCF_057961495.1. NCBI lineage: Bacteria > Bacillati > Actinomycetota > Actinomycetes > Kitasatosporales > Streptomycetaceae > Streptomyces > Streptomyces sp. P5F9. The sequence continues at coordinate 14,583 of NZ_JBXVPZ010000202.1, forward strand.
ACGGCACGAAGTACGCGACTCACCGCTCGGCGGACAACGGCACGACCTGGTCCGAGGTCTCCTCCTTCCCGAAGGGCGCCACGCCGGTCGCCGACCCGGCCGACCCGACGCTCTTCTACGCGTACGACACCGACACAGGAACGCTATACGCCAGCACTGACAGTGGCCGTTCGTTCACTGCGCGTGCGGGCGGGCTGCCCTCCGGTGACAGTCAGTTCCAGCTGGTCGCGGCGCCGGGACGGACCGGTGACCTGTGGCTGAGCGTCAAGGGGAACGGGCTCTACCGGTCCCTCGACGGGGGCGTCAGCTTCTCGAAGGTCGACAGCTGCTGGGCCTCGTACACCCTTGGATTCGGCAGACCCGCCCCCGGCGCCGCCTACCCGGCGATCTATCAGGTCGGCTCCACCGAGACCATCACCGCCGTCTACCGCTCCGACGACGAGGCCAAGACTTGGGTGCGCATCAACGACGACCAGCACCAGTGGGGTTGGACCGGGCAGGCCATCACCGGCGACCCGCGCGTCCACGGCCGCGTGTACCTCGCCACCAACGGGCGCGGCATCCAGTACGGGGAGCAGATCTGATGCCTCAGCTCAGTGACACCACCCGCGGGCGCATCCTCTTCGGCGGTGACTACAACCCCGAGCAGTGGCCCGAGGAGACCTGGCACGACGACGTCCGGCTGATGAAGGACGCCGGCGTCAACTCCGTCACCCTCGGCGTCTTCTCCTGGGCCAGGCTCGAACCCGAGCCGGGCGCAAGGGAGTTCGGCTGGCTCGACCGGCTGATGGATCTGATGCACGGCAGTGGGATCGGCGTCGTCCTCGCCACGCCCACCTCCTCCCCGCCCCCGTGGCTGGGGCGCCTCCACCCGGAGACCCTGCCCCGCGACGCCGACGGCCGCATCGAATGGTGGGGCGGACGGCAGCACTTCTCGCACTCCAGCGCCGTCTACCGCAGCCACGCCGCCGCCATCACCGAGGCCCTGGCCGCCCGTTACGGCGGCCACCCCGCGCTCACCATGTGGCACATCAACAACGAGTACTGCACCTTCGACTACGGCGACGAGGCCGCCGTCGCCTTCCGCCGCTGGCTGCGCACGCGATACGGCACGCTCGACGCTCTCAACTCGGCCTGGGGAACGGCCTTCTGGAGCCAGGGCTACGACACCTGGGACGGCATCCTGCCCCCGCGTCACGCCCACTACCTCAACAACCCCACCCACGTGCTCGACTTCCGGCGCTTCACCTCCGACATGCTGCTGGAGTGCTACACCGCCGAGCGCGACATCGTCCGCCGGCACACCCCGCACCTCCCGGTCACCACCAACTTCATGCCGTTGTGGGTGGGGCAGGACGGCTGGCGCTGGTCCGAGGAGGAGGACGTCGTCTCGGTCGACCTGTACCCCGATCCGCGTGACCCCCTCGGTGCCCAAAGCGCCGCGCTCGTCCAGGACTTGACCCGTTCGCAGGCGCGCGGCGGCCCCTGGATGCTCATGGAACAGGCGGCCGGACCGGTCAACTGGCGCGGGGTGAACCACCCGAAGCCGCGTGGCCTCAACCGCCTCTGGTCCCTCCAGGCCGTGGCCCGCGGCGCCGACGCCGTCTGCTACTTCCAGTGGCGCCAATCCCGGCAGGGCGCCGAGAAGTTCCACTCCGGGATGCTCAGTCACGCGGGGGAGCGGGGCCGCACCTTCCAGGAGGTGAAGCAGCTCGGCGCCGAACTCGCCCGTATTGGTGGCGAGGTGACGGACACTCACATCGCCGCCGACATCGCGATCCTGCATGACTGGAACGCCTGGTGGGCGGGCGCGCAGGACGGCCGTCTCTCCACCGAGGTCGACCACCCGGAAGTCCTCCGCGCCTGGCACCGCGCCCTGTGGGAGTCCCACCTCACCACCGACTTCGCCCACCCCGAACACGACCTGTCCGCCTACAAGTTGGTGGTCGTCCCGCAGCTCTACCTCCTCACGGACACCGCGATCGACAACCTCCTCGCGTACGTGCGCGGTGGCGGCACCCTCGTCTCCGGCTTCCTGACGGGCATCGCCGACGAGGACGACCGCGTACGCCCCGGCGGCATGGACGCCCGACTCCGCGAACTGTTCGGCATCCGCACCCTGCACGAGTGGTGGCCACTGGACGCGGGGGAGACCGCCGAGTGCGAGGGCTTCCGCGGCGCGCTCTGGTCGGAGGAGATCGAGCCCGAGGACGACAACGTCGACGAGGTGATTCCGTACAAGGGAGGGGAGCTGGACGGCCTCCCCGCCGTCCTGCGCAGGGATCGTTCCTGGTACGTCTCGACACTCCCGGAGCCCCATGCGCTGCGCGCGCTGCTCGCCCGTATCGCCGCCGACGCGGGGGTCCTTCCGGTGCTCGCCGGCCTCCCGTTGGGCGTCGAGGCCGTACGGCGTGGGGAGCTGCTGTTCCTGCTCAACCACGGCCGCGAACCAGTCACCGTCGATCTCCCTGGTACCCACCGGGACTTGCTCACCGACGAGGCCGTCGAGGGCGAGATCACCCTCGGCCGTTACGGTGCGGCAGTGTTGCGCCCATGACCAGCGAACCCGCACCGGCCGGCCCCGCGACCCCCGGCC
>NZ_JBXVPZ010000203.1:0-17153 GCF_057961495.1 Streptomyces sp. P5F9
GCACAGGTGTCGACGGGGGCGGGCGGTGCCACGCACTTTTCGGTACGGGTTCGCCTGAACGGCCGCGATCCCCTTGGCGGCCGTCGGCTCAGAACTCGGGCACGGGCGGGGGCGGCGCCTGCACAAGACCCGTCTGGTAGGCCATCACGACGAGTTGGGCGCGGTCGCGGGCGTCGAGCTTGGCCATGGCGCGGTGCACATGCGTGCGTACGGTCAGCGGGCTGACGTACAGCTTCTCGGCGATCTCGTCGTTGGAGCGGCCTTCGGCGGCCATGGCCATGATCTCGCGCTCGCGGGCGGTGAGGGCGCCGAGCCGGCCGGGTGTGGCCAGTGGGGCGCCCGGTGCGGGAGTGGCCAGGAAGCGGGCGATCAGGGTACGGGTGGCGAGCGGGGAGAGGAGTGTCTCGCCGGACGCGACCGTGCGGATGCCCGACAGCAGTGCGTCGGCGGTGACGTCCTTGCCGAGGAAACCGCTCGCGCCCGCCCGGAGGGCCTGTGCCACGTACTCGTCGACCTCGAAGGTGGTCAGGATGAGGACGCGAGTGCCGGACAGCGCCGGGTCGGCGCAGATCGCGGTCGTGGCGGTCAGGCCGTCGGTGCCGGGCATGCGTATGTCCATCAGGACGAGGTCGGGGCGGTGTTCACCGGCCAGCAGGATCGCCTCGGCGCCGTCGGCCGCCTCGGCGACCACCTCCATGTCCTCGCAGGTGTCGATCAGGATCCGGAAGGTGGCCCGCAGAAGGGCCTGGTCGTCGGCGAGCAGCACGCGGATGGTCATGGGGCTCTTTCTTCCGGTTGCGGGGCGCTGGGGTACAGCGGCAGTTCCGTGGTGACTTCGAAACCGCCCTCGACACGGTGCCCGGCCTGGAGGGCGCCGCCGACGGACCGGGCGCGCTCGCGCATGCCGATCAGTCCGAAGCCGTCGGCGGCGACCGGCATCGCGCCGGCTCCGTCGCCGCCCCAGGCAGAGTGCTCGGCCTGGAGGGCGTTGTCGGCGGACCGGGCGCGCCTGCGTATCCCGTCGAGTCCGGAGCCGCGGTCCGGGGCCGGTGCCGCGTTCACCCCGTCGCCGCCGGCCGGCCGGGCGCGCTCGCGCATCCCGGGCAGCCCGAAACCCCGGCCGGGAGCGGGCCCGGCGGCGCCCACGGCGCCCGCCCCGTCATCGGTCACCGTGACGGTCAACCGGTCGTAGGAGTACCGCAGCCGCACCCGCGCCGACCGGCTCGACGCGTGCTTGCTGACGTTGGTGAGGGCCTCCTGCACGATCCGGTAAGCCGTCAGGTCCACCCCGGGTGACAACGGGCGCTCCTTGCCCTCAGCGGTCACCGTGACCGTGAGCCCGGTGGACGCGAACGTGCGGGTCAGTTCGGTGAGTTGGGCCAGACCCGGGCTCGGGGCCAGGGGTGTGCCGGGGTCGTCGGGCCGGCGCAGCAGAGCGACCGTGCCCTTCATCTCGCGCAGCGCGGAGGACGTCGTACCGGCGAGTTCCGTGAGGATCCTCCGCACATGGTCGGGGTGCGTGCGCGCGAGGTGGGCCGCGGTGCCGGCCTGCGCGTGGGCCAGCGCCAGATGGTGGGCGACGACGTCGTGCAACTCCCGGGCGATACGCATCCGTTCCTCGGCCACCCGGTGCCGCGCCTCGTCCTCGCGGCCGCGCTCGGCGTACTCGGCCCGCGCCTGCACCGCCTCCAGATACGCCTCCCGCAGCCGGACCGCGTTCCCGGCGACGACCGGCAACAGCAGCCAGGCGGCCGGGCCGACGGTCCTGAACGGCCAGGGGTGATGCACCGGGTCCACCACCGTGGCCATGGCGACCACCAGCGCGGCCGAGGCGAAGAAGCAACGGCGGGCCGTGCCGCGGCCGGTGAGAACGGCCAGCCGGTACAGCGCCAGCATCAGCGGCCCCAGGATCAGCGGGGTGAGCAGGTGGCCCAGCGCACTCGCCCCGGCAGCCGCCACCGCCGTGACCGCGACGACCGTACGAGGCCGGCTCCGCTGCCAGAGCAGGGCCGCGCAGGAGACCGCGGCGAGCGCGATCGTGAGGCCCACCGCGTCCGGCCGGGGACCGCCGGGAGCGCCCAGCTCGCTGCCGAAGAGGAACATGGCGAACAGCAGGACGGCCGACATGGTGTCGACGGTGCGGATGTGCTCGTCCGCGTAGCGCTGCAGGCTGTCGTTCATGGGTGGTGTCTCCGATGGGGCCCGGTCGATCGAGGAAAGCAGCCACGGGACGCGGAGTACTCCACATCTGCTGTTCGGGGACCGCCCCAGACTCCCGGGCGGACCCCCGCCCCGTCGTCCTGCGGCTGCCGTCAATCGCGACTACTGAGAACGCGGTACGCACCGCCGGCCGTGTCGTCCCCGGGTACGACCGGCGGCGCGCGTCACACGTTCTGCAGATACGCCAGCACCGCCAGCACCCGGCGGTGCCCGCTGTCGCTCGGTGGCAGGCCCAGCTTCAGGAACACGTTGCCGATGTGCTTGCTGACCGCGCGTTCCGTGACGACCAGGGTCTTGGCGATCGTCGTGTTGTCGTGCCCCTCCGCCATCAGCTTGAGCACCTCGCGCTCGCGCGGGGTCAGCGAGTCCAGCGGCGAATTGCGGCGCCGGGTGAGCAGCTCGGTCACCACCTCGGGGTCCAGCGCCGTACCCCCGGCCGCCACCCGGTCCAGCGCGTCGAGGAACTCGTCCACGCGTCCGATCCGGTCCTTGAGCAGGTAGCCGATTCCGCTCGCGCCGACGCCCAACAACTCGGCGGCGTACGACTCCTCGACGTACTGCGACAGCACCAGCACCGGCAGCCCCGGGATCTTCTCCCGTGCCTCCAGCGCTGCCCGCAGCCCCTCGTCACGGAAGCCCGGCGGCATCCGCACGTCGAGCACGGCCACGTCCGGCCGGTGTTCGAGCAGCGCGGGCAGCACCTCCGGCCCGCTGCCGGCGACGGCCACGACCTCGTGCCCCGCCGATGTCAGCAGCAGGACCAGGCCCTCCCTGAGCAGGGCGTTGTCCTCGGCGAGCACCACTCTCACGACAGTTCCGCCTCAACTACGCTCACCAGACGCACGGCAGCTCCACTTCGATCACGGTAGGTCCCCCCACGGGGCTGGTCACAGTCACACTGCCGTCGAGCGCGGCGACCCGGCGCTGCATGCCCAGCAGCCCCGAACCCCCTGCCTCGTCGGCTCCACCCCGGCCCTCGTCGCGCACCCGGACGCGCAGTCCGGTGCGGGCGCGGGCGAGATGGACGTCGGCGCGGTCGGCGCCGCTGTACTTGGCCGCGTTGGTCAGCGACTCGGCGATCACGAAGTACGCGGCCGCCTCCACCGCCGCCGGGGCCCGCGGCCCGTCGTGTCCGTCGGTCAGCCCGTCCACGGTCACGGTGACGGTGAGCGCGCTGCTGGCGGCGAGCGCGCGCACCGCGCCGACCAGGCCGCGGTCGGTGAGGATCGGCGGGTGGATCGCGCGCACCACGTGCCGCAGATCCGTCAGTGCCTCCTCGGCCAGCGTCTGCGCGTCGTCGAGCATCCTGCGCGCCGCCTCCGGATCCTGGTCGTAGGCCCGCTTGGCGAGACCGATCCGCATGGAGAGCGATACCAGCCTCGCCTGCGTGCCGTCGTGCAGATCGCGCTCGATCCGGCGCAGCTCGGCGCCGTGCGCGGCGATCGCGCCCGCCCGGGTCTGCACCAACTCCTCTACCCGTACGGCCAGTTGGGCCTTCGGTGAGGGCTTCAGCAGGACGGTGGACCAGTGCGCGTCGAGATCCGCGAGCCGGCTGATCAACGGCAGGACGACGGCCCGGCGGCGCAACAGCCCGCACCACACCCCGTCGACGACCAGACCCAGCGGCCACAGCGGCAGCATCAGCACCGGAAGTGTGCCGTACGCGTAGTGGGCGACCAGCCAGCGGAAGTCGGTCAGCGTGCTCGGGTCGCGGACCGCCGTGCGCACCCGCTCCCGCACGGTGCCGGTGAGCGGCTGGTACGCCTCGGGGATCTTCCGGCCCGTCCACCTGCCCGCCTGCTGCCGCTTGGCCCCGGCGATCCGCCGTATCAGCAGCACCGTCTCCGGGAGCATGAACGCGCCGACCACCGCGGCCGTGGCGATCGCGGTGATCAGGAGCACGGTGATGAAGATGTACGACCCGAAGGTCATCGCGGCGGAGACGACCAGCTGGAGGGTGGCTCGGGCGGCCTGCCGCACGGTAGCGCGCATGGAGATCAGGTTAGGCGCGTGGGCCCGGGCACGCGGGAGCGGACGACCCGACACGGGTGCAGCCCGCTCCACCACGGGTCCGGGAGGTCGCTCCCTCGTGGCGTCGGGCGGACGACGGAATCGTTGAGGCAACACGTCAGCCAAGATCCAAGTCTTCTCGATCCGGAGGAAACCACCCATGACGCCGATGCTCGCGTCGAGACCCGTGCTGTGGTTCCTGTTCCTGTTCAACCTGCTCGTCGCCACGGCCGCGCCCTTCGTCACCGACGGCGCGCAGGCCGTGCTGACCGCCGTGGGCATGGGTGCCGTCGCGCTGGGAGCGGGCGTCAGTCTGTACCGGACCCGCAGGCGGGCGGCCTGATGTTCGCCTGCCCGGCGGTGCGGCGCGTGGCCGGAACTCGATGATGGTCAAGTCAACTGCTTGCTCTGAATGAGTGCTTCCGCCTGCCTGAGGCCCGCCTCCGGGAGAACGGCGGTGACGGTGACGGCGGCGCCGACGGACAAGTCGACAGCACAGGCCGAACAGGTCGGCAGCACCCGGGAGTTGATCCCCACCACGGCGGAGCGGTTGTTCGCAGACCCCGACCGCCTCGACCTCACCAGGCCCGGGGCCCGCCGCCACGTCGCCCTCGGCTTCGGTGTCCACCAGTGCCTCGGCCGGCCGCCGGCCCGGATGGAACTCCAGGTCGTCCACAGCGCGTTGTACCGCCGCATCCCCACCCTCCGCAGTGCCACCGACCTCGATCGCATCCCGTTCAAGCACGACGGCTCCGTCTACCGCGTCCACGAACTCCTCGTCGCGTGGCGACCGTTGGGCCACCCTGACCCGCCCGGGGCGGCGGCCGGGCGTGCCCGTCATACGGCGCACCAGCCGTCGTCGACGGGCAGCACGGCGCCGTTGATGTGCCGGGCGGCGTCGGAGGCAAGGAAGACGAGCGCGGCCGCCTGCTCCTCCGGGAAGGCGATCCGGTCGGAGACCACGAGCCCGGGGCCGATCACCCCGGGGCCGTGGGCCCGCGCGTCGACGTCGTAGGTGATGCCCGTCGCGGTGGCCCCGGGGGCGATCGCGTTGGCGCGGACTCCCTGCGCCCGGTACATCACGGCGAGGGACTTCACCAGGCCCACGATCCCGTGCTTGGCGGCGGTGCAGGCGGCGCCCGCCGCACTGCCGCGCAGGCCGGCCTCGGCGGCGGTGAAGACGATCGCGCCGCGTCCGGCGGCCAGCATGTGCGGCAGCGCGGCCCGGGTGAGCAGGAAGGGTGCCGTCAGGTTGACCCGGAGGACCCGCTCCCACTCGGCGTCGCCGGTGTCCGCGAGGGCCGACATCCGGTCCATGATCCCGGCGTTGTTGATCAGCACGTCGAGCCCGTCGAACGCGGCGACGGCGGTGGCGACGACCTCGTCCACCACCGCCTGCTCGCTCAGGTCGCCGACGACAGGCACGGCGGAGCCGCCGTCGTGCTCGATCTCCTTGACCGTCCGCTCGGCGCCCGCCCGGTCGAGGTCCGCCACCACGACCGCGGCACCCGCTAGCGCGAACTGCAGCGCGGCGGCCCGCCCGATCCCGGACCCCGCGCCGGTGACGGCGACACTGCGCCCTTCAAGACCGATGCCGTGCATGGCGTACTCCTTGGTTCTTCGCGGGTCCGCCGCGGTCATCCCGAGGTGGGGGAGAGGGGTTGTCCGCGGACCCGGCGCCGATCTGGGGGAGTGGCCGGCGACCGGGTCCGGGACGGCGCCGACCCCCGTCCCCACGGGTTCGGCGCGGGGGCCGCCTTCCGCTCAAGGCGGCCCCGGCTCTGGTGAGCGAGGGCTCAGCTGTGCTCCTGACTCCTGGTGGCCCACCCTCACGGCGGGCTTCCTTGAGTTAGGCAAGCGTATCTGACTTACTTGAGTCAAGCAATCGAATGTATATTGCTTGAGTCAGGCAAGCAGGACGGTAGGGTGACGCTCATGTCCACGTACGACAGCATCGGTGAGACACGATCACTCGCCCGCGGTGGCGGGCAGCATCTGCTCGTCGCCGTGGACGAGCCGGACAACGCCGAACTCCTCTCCACGACACTGGAGTTGGCGGGCTACCGGATCAGGACGGCCGGCAACGGCACCGAGGTGGTCTCCCGGCTTGCGGAGCAGCGGTTCGAACTGGTCGTCATCGACGCGGAGTTGCCCGAGATGGGCGCCCTCGCGCAGGGCCGCCGACTCGTCACGCACCGCCCGCCCGTCCTCCTGCTCACCGGCTGGGACGCCCTCGACAAGCTGCTGCCCGAACTGGGCGCGGGGGAGCGGGACTACGTCACCAAGCCCTTCCGGATCGCCGAAGTGCTCGCCCGTATCCAGGTGTTACTGCGCGGCCGGGGCGGCGGACGCGACGGCGCGCTGCACTACGCCGACCTCGTCCTGGACGACACCACCTGTCAGGCACGGCGCGGACGGCGCACCCTCGACCTCACGCCCGCGGAGTACCGGCTGCTGCGCCACCTCCTCGTCAACGCGCACAAGGTGCTGTCCAAGGAGCAGATCGGCCGGTACGTCTGGGGCGACTTCCGCGGCGGCAACGCGATGGAGCAGCTCGTCTCCCGCCTCCGGCGCAAGGTGGACCAGGAAGGCGCGGCGCTTATCCATACGCGCCGGGGCTTCGGCTACTGGCTCGGACGGGCGGCCGGTGAGGCGTGAGCGTGTGAGCGCGTGAGTGCCCCACCGGGGAGTTGCAAAGGATGCGCGGAGCAAATATGGGCACCCTGTGAAGCGGGGTGCGGGGCGGTGTCACGGTGACGTGGCGCCGCCCTTTTCTTGTTGCGTCCGTGAGGCGGTGGCATCACATCCTCGTCGGTCAACTCACCGCCAATTCAGCTGAGTTGCCCTTCCCTGACATCTCTGTCCGGTTCATGGCAACAGTGCTGACGTGTGATCCGGGCCACGTCAGGTTGTTGTCAGGGAACTGACCGGAAGACGTCAGCCCGCTCTGTTTGCATGTGCTCATCGAGGCCTCGATCCCAGTACCCCGGCGCTCGCCCCCATGCAGAGCCCCCCACCACCGAGGAGAGACATGGCCGACACCCTGACCGACACACCGCCCGACACGGCCGCGGCCCCCGAATACCCGATGCGGCGGGACGCGCGCTACCCCCTCGCCCCGCCGCCCGCCGTGCACCGGCTGCGCGACGGGAAACCGATCAGCCGCGTCTGCATCTGGAACGGCGCCACGCCCTGGCTGATCACCCGCCACGCCGACCAGCGCGCCCTGCTCACCGACCCCCGCGTCAGCGACGACGACCTGGAATCCGGCTTCCCCTACGTCAGCGCGCACCGTGCCGAGATCGCCCCGCACACCCCGCGGATGATCACCAACACCGACGCGCCCGAGCACACCCGGCTGCGCCGGACGGTCAACGCGCCGTTCGTCGTCAAGCGGATAGAGGCCATGCGGGCCCCCGTCCAGAAGATCGTCGACGAGCTGATCGACGACATGCTGGCCGGCCCCAACCCGGCCGACCTGCTCACCGCGCTCGCGCTGCCCGTCCCCTCGCTGGTCATCGCCGAACTCCTCGGAGTGCCGTACGAGGACCACGACTTCTTCCAGCGCAACAGCAGCATCGCGCTCGACAGCGCCGCGTCGCCCCAGGAGGCGCGGGCGGCGAGCGGCGCGCTGGCCGCCTATCTGGACAAGCTCATCGGGCTGAGGCTGGAGAACCCGGCCGAAGGCGTGCTGTCCGAGATGGCCGGGCGCGTCGACAACGGCGAGATGACCCGCACCGAGGCCGTCCACATGGGCGTCGCCATGCTCATCGCCGGGCACGAGACCACCGCCACGATGATCAGCCTCGGCACGCTCGCCCTGCTCCAGAACCCCGACCAACTCGCCCTGGTGCGCGACACGGACGACCCGAAGGCCATCGCCGGCGCGGTCGACGAACTGCTCCGCTACCTCACCATCGTGCAGACCGGCGTCCGCCGCGTCGCCAAGGAGGACATCGAGATCGGCGGCGTCACCATCCGCGCCGGCGAGGGCATGATCTTCGACCTGCACGCCGCGAACTGGGACCCCGAGGCCTTCCCCGAGGCCGACCGCCTCGACATCACCCGGTCAGCCCGCCAGCACCAGGCCTTCGGCTACGGCCCCCACCAGTGCCTCGGCCAGAACCTCGCCCGCCTCGAACTCCAGGTCGTCTACGGCACCCTCTACCGTCGCATCCCGACCCTCCGACTGGCCGCCCCCATCGAGCAGTTGGCCTTCGACCGCACCGGCACGACCTACGGCGTGGCCTGCCTGCCCGTCGCCTGGTGACCATCCCCCTCACGAACGAACCGAGAGCAAAGGACACGGCCATGAAGGTCGAACTCGACGAACCGAAATGCGTCGCCTCCGGGCAGTGCGTGGTCGCCGCCCCCGACGTCTTCGACCAGCGTGACGAGGACGGCGTGGCGATCCTCCTGGAGGAGCAGCCCGGCGCCGAACTCCTCGACGACGTACGGGAAGCCGCGGCGGTCTGCCCGGCCGCGGCCATCCGACTGGTGGAGCGGTGACACGGATCGTCGTCGTCGGAGCATCGGCCGCCGGACTCGCGGCGGCCGAGACACTCCGCCGCGAGGGCTACACCGGCACGCTGACCCTCGTGGGCGATGAACCGCACCTGCCCTACGACCGGCCGCCGCTGTCCAAGCAGGTCCTCGCCGCCGAGTGGGAACCCGACCGGATCGCCCTGCGCACCCCGGCCGACCTGACCGGGCACGACCTCGACCTGCGGCTCGGTGTCGCCGCGACCGCGCTCGACCTCGCCGCGCAGGAGGTGTGGCTCTCGGACGGCGCGCAGGTGCCGTACGACGGGCTGATCATCGCCACCGGAGTGCGGCCCCGGCGGCTGCCGGGTGAGGGTGCGCATGTGCTGCGCACGCTCGACGACGCGCTCACGCTGCGCGAACGGCTCGCTCCCGGGCGCAAGTTGGTGGTGGTCGGTGCCGGATTCCTCGGCGCGGAGGCGGCGGCCGTGGCCTGGCGTCTCGGCGCCGAGGTCACCCTGCTGGAACCGGCCCCCGTGCCGCTGGCGCACGCCGTCGGCGAGCAGGTCGGGCAGGTGCTGGCGCAGGCGCACGTGGACCACGGCGTGAACCTGCGCACCGGTGTCGCCGTCACCGAGGTGACCGACGAGGGCGTACGGCTCGGGACCGGCGAGGAGATCGAGGCCGACGAGGTGCTCGTCGCGATCGGCTCGCTGCCCAACACCGAGTGGCTCGCCGACAGCGGACTCTCCGTCGGTGACGGCGTGGTGTGCGACGAGTACTGCGAGGCCGCCAAGAACGTATACGCGGCCGGTGACGTCGCCCGCTGGTACAACCCGCTCTTCGAGACGTCGATGCGGATCGAGCACCGCACCAACGCCGCCGAACAGGGCATGGCCGCCGCGCGCAACCTCGTCGACCCGGAGGTGCGCAAGGCGTTCGCGCCCGTGCCGTACTTCTGGTCCGACCAGTACGACATGAAGATCCAGGCCTACGGCTATCTGCGCGGCCACGACGAAGTCGCCGTGGTCGACGGGGACTTGGGCGAGCGGCGGTTCGTGGCCGCCTACCGCACCGGCGACCGGCTCACCGGCGCCCTCGCGGTCGGCATGCCGCCCAAGGCGATCCGCGTATGGCGACAGGCCATCGTGGCCGGAGCGAGCTGGCAGGAGGCCGTCCATGGCGCAACGACCGGCTGAGGAACCCCGCGACGTCGTCGTGGTCACCGGCGCCGGAGGCATGGGGACGGCGATCGCACGCCGCCTCGGCAGCGGCCGCACCCTGTTCCTCGCCGACGCCTCACGCGGTCGACTCGACCGCACCGTGGCCGCGTTGACCGCCGAGGGCTACGCGGCGCACGGCGTCCTCACCGACATCTCCGACCGCGCGGCCGTCGACAAGCTCGCGCGGACGGCGGACGGCGAGGGCCGGGTCGTCGCCGTGGCGCACACGGCCGGGGTCTCCGCCTCGATCGCCACGGCGCGGACGGTCCTGGAGGTCGACCTGCTGGGCACGGTCCATGTGATCGACGCCTTCGAGCCGGTGGCCGGACGCGGCACCGCACTCGTCGCCGTCTCCAGCATGGCCGGGCACTACGCTCGCTCAGCCCCGAGGACGAGGCTGCCCTGGCGACGGCACCGGCGGAGGAACTGCTCTCCCTGCCCGTCGTCACCGCCGTGGGGACGACTCGCTGCGCGCCTACATGGTCGCCAAGCGTGCCAACCACGTGCGCGTGGAGGCCGCCGCGCTCGCCTGGAACCTGCGCGGCGCCCGCATCAACACCGTGAGCCCCGGCGTCATCTCGACCGCGATGTCGAAGGCCGAGGCCGAGTCGCCGCACGGCGGGCACATGCTCAAGATGCTCGACGACTGCGGAGCGGGACGCACCGGCACGCCGGGTGAGATCGCCGACGCGGTGGCCTTCCTCACCGGCCCGCAGGCCCAGTTCATCACCGGCACCGACCTGCTCGTCGACGGCGGACAGGCCGCCTGGGTCCGTCGGCACATGCGGCACTGACCGACCTGCCCCGGAGGCCAGAATCTCCCTGCTTCAGCAGGGAGAGCAAGTCAATACAACAATGGGGGCAAGCCCTCCGAGCGCAGTGAGTCGTACGGCGGCGGACCCGTCGAGTTCCACGCGGCGCTCAGGGAGTGGCGGGAGAACAGCGACATGGGCGACGTCCTCGCCGAATGACAAGGGCCGGCGGGCTTCGGTTGTTCAGTCCCGCGCGGTGAGAATGCTCAGCGCGTTCGCGGCCACGACGGCACCGACGCCCGCCCACTCCGCCCAGTCCAGCCGCTGCCCGAGACCGATCCACCCGACCACGGCGGCGAGCACGGGATTGACGCTCATGAACAGCCCGAAGGCCGGAGCCGGCACCCGGCGCAGTGTGAACAGATCGGCCAGATACGGCACCGCCGACGACAGCACCCCGGCCGCCACCGCACACGCGGCCGCCGTGAGGGTCGGCGGATGCCGGACCGCGACGACGATCCCGACCGGCAGGAACATCAGCGCGGACACCCCGGCCGCCGTCGCCGAACCCTGCGCCCCGGGGATGCGGCGGCCGACGGTCCGGTTGAGCAGGATGTACGACGCCCAGCACCCGGCGGCCAGCAGCCCGAGCCCCATGCCCAGGTAGTCGGCCGAGGGGCGCGGCCGCATCAGCGTCACCACGCCCGCCACCGCGATCAGCGCACAGCAGGCGTCCACGCGGCGCCGGGTCGCGGCCAGTGCGATGGAGAGCGGACCCAGGAACTCCAGTGTCACCGCCAGGCCGAGACCGACGCGGTCGATCGCCGTGTACAGGGACAGGTTCATCGTCCCGAACACCACGGCCAGCAGCAGCACCGGCCACCACTGCCGCCGGCTGAACTCCCGCAGCCGGGGCCTGCCCACGGCGAACAGGACGGCGGCGGCGACGTACTGGCGCACCGCGACGACCCCCACGGGCCCGATGACCGGGAAGGCGAGGGAGCCGATCGCCGCGCCGAGCTGGTTGGACAGCCCGCTGCCGGCCATGGTGGCGACCCCGGCCAGGCCCACGCGGGACGGCTGTGGGGTGCCATGTGGCTTGGTGGGCAAGGGAGTTGTCGCTGGGGAGGCTCCAGGCATGGTCCGATCGTGCGCCTGATCGGCACTTGCGCAAAATGCAAGAGCGGGACGATCTATACGCTGGAGTCATGGATCTGGAGCTGCGACAGCTGCGCTGCCTCGTCGCGATCGTCGACGAGGGCACCTTCACCGACGCCGCCGCCACGCTCGGCGTCTCCCAGGCCGCCGTCTCGCGCACCCTCGCCTCGCTCGAACGCGCCCTCGGCGTACGGTTGTTGAGGCGCACCTCGCGGGCGGTGGCCCCGACCGGCACCGGGCTGCGGGTGGTCGCACACGCCCGTCGGGTGCTCGCCGAGGCCGACGACCTGGTCCGCGACGCCACCTCGGGCCACACCCATCTCCGCATCGGCTACGCCTGGTCGGCGCTCGGCCGCCATACGCTGCCCTTCCAGCGCCGCTGGAGCCACACGCACCCGGAGACCGATCTGCACCTGGTCCGCGTCAACTCGGCCACCGCCGGTCTCGGGGAAGGCGCCTGCGAACTCGCCGTAGTGCGCAGGCCGTTGGACGACCGGCGGTTCGAGTCGGCCATCGTCGGACTGGAGCGACGGCTGTGCGCGATGGCCTCCGACGACCCGCTCGCCCGGCGCCGCTCGGTCCGGCTGGCCGACCTCGCGGGGCGCACTCTCCTCGTCGACCGCCGTACCGGTACCACGACCGCCGACCTGTGGCCGCCCGACTCGCGCCCGGCGACCGAGGACACCCACGACGTGGACGACTGGCTCACCGTGATCGCCACCGGCCGCAGCGTCGGCATGACCGCGGAGTCGACCGCCAACCAGTACCCGAGGCCCGGAGTCGTCTACCGCCCGGTGCGCGACGGCGAGCCCATCGCCGTACGGCTCGCCTGGTGGAAGGACGACCCGCACCCCGCCACCCAGGCCGTGCTGGAACTGCTCACCGCGCTCTACCGCGAGGCCTGAGCCGGTCACCCTTGTGGCCCACGGTGGCGGCCGTCATCGTCGCGGCCTTGTCACCGGCCTCGCGCTGCTGCCCGACACGTTCTCGGCGGACGCCGACGCGACCGCGAGCGTCACGAAGGTGTCCACCAGCCCTTTCCTGCACCGACCTGCCGCAGAAGGACTTCGGCGCGCTCGACGACGCGGCGACCTCCGTCGCCTCCGCGAGCCTGGTGGTCAAGAGCGGCTCGAACGCGTACGAGTACTGCGACGTCAAGGGCACCGTCGCCCCGCAGATCCAGTTCGAACTGCGGCTCCCGACCAAGACGTACCGGCAGCGCTACCTCCAGGAGGGCTGCGGCGGCTACTGCGGCATGGTCGGCGTCAGCGCCCAGCCCGCAGCCTCCACCGGCGGCGCCCCCGTCACCGACGGCTCGTTCGCCCTCGGCCAGGACAATCAGGGCCACGTCTCCATCTCCGGCACGGGCGGCGGCTCCGCCGAGGTCTGGGCGACGAACCCCCAGCTCAAGGTCGACTTCGGCTACCGCTCCGAGCACGCCTTCGCCACCGCCGCCAAGGCGATCACCAAGGCCTTCTACGGCGCCGAACCGACGTACTCCTACGCCGGCGACCTGCAACTTCGACCCGGCGAGCCTCAAGTGCGCCGACAACAAGGACAGTTCGAGCTGCCTCACCACCGACCAGGTCGACGTCGTACGGAAGGCGTACGCAGGCGTGACCGCTCCGGACGGCACTCATCTCTCCACAGGTGGTCAGCACTACGGCTCCGAGACCGCCAGGGAGGGGCTGTTCATTCCGTGGACACCTTCAAGGCCTACCAGCGGGAGGTCTCCGGGATCTACGACGCCACCGATCCCGACCTCACCACGTTCCACGAGGCGGACGGCAAGATCATCCAGTGGCACGGGCTGACCGACCCCAACATCCCGCCCACCGGCACCCGCGCCTACCGCCAGGCCGTGATCGACACCATGGGGCAGGACAGGGCCGATGACTTCTACCGCCTGTACCTGTTCCCCGGCGTCAACCACTGCGGCGGCGGTGACGGGCCCGACAACTTCGAAGCCGAGCGGAGGCACCCAGCCCGGGGGACCGGCGGTGGCCAACTCGGCGGCGACACCAAGGACACCAAGGCTTCCGCGAGCGCGAGCACCAGCGCGCCCACCGTCGGGTACACCCGGCCCGTCTAAATCCGCTGTCCACTGCCCGTCCATGGCCGGTCCATGGGCGGGCAGTGGCGTGTTCTGCGGTAAGTATGGGCGGAAGCATGCCTGCAATACGGCGGACAAAATTGTTGACAATCTTGTTTGGCTAGATTTAGGTTCGACAGGCACTCACTCAGGGAGGGCAACGATGCCGAAAGAAGCCCGTCCGAGCACCGGGGAGCAGGCCAAGCAGCATGCGCTTACGCAGCTGCGGCAGGCGATCCTGCAGGGCGACATGGCACCGGCACAGCGGTTGGTGGAGAACGAACTCGCCGAGCAGTTCGATGTGACGCGGGCCAGCATCCGGGCGGCGCTGATCGATCTGGCGGCCGAGGGGCTGGTGGAGCGGATCCGCAACCGGGGTTCCCGGGTGCGGGTGGTGACCGTGGAGGAAGCGGTCGCCATCACGGAGTGCCGCATGGTCCTGGAGGGACTGTGCGCGGCCAAGGCGGCCGTCGCGGCCGGCGACGACCAGCTGGCGGAACTGGCGGACCTGGGCCGGGCCATGACCAAGGCCGTGGCCGACGGCGAGCCGGTCACCTACTCCGAGCTCAACCACGAACTGCACGACAAGGTGCGGGAGTTCTCCGGCCAGCAGACGGCCGTGGCCCTGCTGGAGCGGCTCAATGCCCAACTGGTGCGTCACCGCTTCCAGTTGGCGCTGCGGCCGGGGCGTCCGCAGCAGTCCCTGAGCGAGCACCTGGCGATGATCGAGGCGATCACGGCCAGGGACCCGCAGGCGGCCGAGGCGGCCGCCCGCGCCCATCTCACCAGTGTGATCGGGGCGTTGCGCGACTGACGCGCGGCCGATCGGCACATCTGGGGCGGGCGCATACCTGTCCATCAAGGAGATTCGAGTCATGACGCACGGCAACGCGCCCGCCACCCCACGATCGACACTCGTCGTCACGGCGCACGCCGGGGACTTCGTCTGGCGGGCGGGCGGAGCCATCGCCCTGGCCGCCGCCCGCGGCGAGAAGGTCACCATCGCCTGTCTGACCTTCGGCGAGCGCGGCGAGTCCGCGAAGGCCTGGCGCGAGGGCAAGAAGCTGGACGAGATCAAGGCGATACGCCGGGACGAGGCCGAGCGCGCCGCGGCCACCCTCGGCGCGGAGGTCCGCTTCTTCGACGCGGGCGACTATCCCCTGGTCGCCACCGCCGAGCTGACCGACAAGCTCGTCGAGGTCTACCGCGCCACGCAGCCCGACGTCGTGCTCACCCATCCCATCGAGGATCCGTACAACGGCGACCATCCGGCCGCCAACCGGATGGCGCTGGAGGCCCGCGTCCTCGCGCAGGCCATCGGCTACCCCGGCGAGGGCGAGATCATCGGGGCCCCGCCGGTCTTCTACTTCGAGCCGCACCAGCCCGAGATGAGCGGCTTCAAGCCCGAGGTCCTCCTCGACATCACCGAGGTCTGGGACACCAAGCGCAAGGCGATGGAGTGCCTCGGCGCCCAGCAGCACCTGTGGGACTACTACACCGACCTGGCCGTACGCCGAGGCGTCCAGCTCAAGCGCAACGCCGGCCCGAACCTGGGCCTGGCCCACAAGACGATGGCCGAGGCGTACATGCGCCCGTACCCGCAGATCGCGAAGGAGCTGGCATAACCATGGGCGGCGTGATCGTCACCAACCCCCCGAAGGCGGACCCGAAGGACGTCGAGGCGCTGGCCGCCTTCGGTGTCGCCACCGTCAGCGAGGCCATGGGCCGCACTGGTCTCCTCGGACCTTCAATCCGCCCTGTCCAGCAGGGAGTTCGGGTCGCGGGCACCGCCGTCACCGTGCTCAGCTGGCCCGGCGACAACCTCATGATCCACGCGGCCGTGGAGCAGTGCGGCGAGGGCGACATCCTCGTCGTCACCACCACCTCCCCGTGCACGGACGGCCTGTTCGGCGAGCTCTTCGCCACCGCGCTGCGGAAGCGCGGGGTGCGCGGAGTCGTCCTCAACACCGGTATCCGCGACACCCAGGAACTGCGGGACATGGGCTTCGCCGCCTGGTCCCGCGCCGTCTCCTCCCAGGGCACCGTCAAGGCCACCGGCGGCTCGGTCAACGTGCCGATCGCCGTCGACGGCCAGGTCGTCCGACCCGGTGACGTGATCGTCGCCGACGACGACGGCGTCGTGGTCGTCCCGCGCGAGAAGGCCCGCGAGACCGCCGAGAAGTCCGAGGCCCGCGAGGCCAAGGAAGCGGCCACCCGCGCCGCTTTCCAGGAGGGCCAACTCGGCCTGGACCGCTACGGGTTGCGCGACACCCTCAAGCGACTCGGCGTCGCGTACCAGTCGTACGAGGAGTACACCGGAGCCGGGTCGTGACCGGGCCCGCGGAGGTCCGCTGCACGCTGATGCGCGGCGGCACCTCCAAGGGCGCCTACTTCCTTGCCGAGGACCTCCCCGCCGACCCGGCCGAACGCGACGACCTGCTGCTCCGCGTCATGGGCAGCCCCGACCCGCGCCAGATCGACGGCCTGGGCGGCGCCCACCCGCTCACCAGCAAGGTCGGCGTGGTCTCCGCCTCGGCCGACCCCGAGGCCGACGTCGACTACCTGTTCCTTCAAGTCGCCGTCGACCACCCCGAGGTGACGGACCGTCAGAACTGCGGCAACATCCTCGCCGGCGTAGGCCCGTTCGCCGTGGAGCGGGGGCTCGTGGCCCCCGGTGACGGTGAGACCTCCGTCCGCATCCGGATGCTCAACACCGGGGAACTCGCGGTCGCGAGCTTCCCGACTCCGGGCGGGCGGGTCGACTACACCGGCACTGCGGAGATATCCGGCGTACCTGGAACCGCGGCGCCCGTGGTGATCGAATTCCCGCAGGGCGCAAACCCGCTGCTGCCGACCGGCCGCGTCCGTGACGTGATCGCCGGCACCGAGGTGACGTGCGTCGACAACGGCATGCCGGTGGTCCTGATCCCGGCCGCCGCACTGGACGTCACGGGGTACGAGACGCCCACCGACCTGGAGGAGAACGCCACTCTCGCCGACCGCCTACGGGAGATCCGCCTGGCCGCCGGAAAGCTGATGGGCCTCGGTGACGTCGAGCACACCACGATCCCCAAGCTCAGCCTGCTGGCACCGCCCACGGACGGCGGCGCGGTCATGACCCGCACCTTCATCCCGGTGCGCTGCCACACCTCCATCGGTGTCCTGGGCGCCGCGAGTGTGGCGGCGGGGCTCCTCGTTCCCGGCGGGGTGGGGGAG
>NZ_JBXVPZ010000204.1:0-17152 GCF_057961495.1 Streptomyces sp. P5F9
GTCTCCTGCCGTCCCTCACACGTCCCGCAACTCCTGCCGAGGCCCCGGCTCCCGCCCCTTCCGCCACCGGTCCAACGGCAGCCGCGAGGCGAACGGCCGCAGGACCAAGGCCAGTACCGCTCCGGCCGCCGCACCCGGTATCGCCCACCACCAGTCGGTGCCGTGCCCCTTGTCCGGCAGGGAGACCCGCACCGTGGTGGTCCCCGTCCCCGCCCCCGTGTCGGCGTCAGGCGCGACAGTCGCCGGAGCGGGCTCGGTCGACTGCCAGGGCGCCGGGAAGATGCCGGAGTATCCGTCGCCGGTGCCCTTGCCCGTCACGCCCAACTTCTTCAAGAGGGCGCGCAGTTGGGCTGGTTGCCCGGCCCGGTGCCAATAGCCGTTCAGGTTCGTGTTCACCGACACGTCGGCCGCCGTGTGGATCCAGACCGCCTGCGGCCGGGACTCGACCGGAAAGACCCGGTCGATCCGCCAGGGCGATATGTCGTGCGCCAGCCAGGTGACGTTGATCTGGCGGGCGTGGGCCAGATCGGCCTCGGGCGGCTTGTCGCGGGCGCCCTTGCCCTCCGGCCCGAGCAACCGCTGGAGTTTTCCGTACTGTTCGTCCGAGTAGTACAGCGCGGTGGCCTGCCCGCTCTCCGGCGAGGTCACGAGCACGCTTGTCGGTCCACCCGCCGCCGCATCCGACGCACCCCACACCATCAGGGCCAGCGTCATCGCCAACGCCCCGCTCACAGCCGTCAGTTCACGAACCCCGCCTGTACTTCCGCCTCCGTACACCCGAACCCCCAACCAGTCGATCCCCGTACGGCCCGCCCGCGAGCCGCCTGTCACTTCTGGTACACCGCTCGACCCGCCGAGGTTCCCACTCCGCCCGCGCTGTCTGAACTACTCGCACAGTTCGCACAGTTCGCGCCACTTGCACAGGTCGCCCTACTCCCGCCGGGCGAGCGACCGCGCGATCTCCAAGGCCCGCCGCTTCGACCCCACGCCCTCCAGACGGAACGTCAGGTCCCCGCCCGGAACCCCACCGACCGTATGGGTCCACAGCAGCGTCGGCCCCGCCGTCCGCTCCTCCCGCGTATAACGGTCCCCGTCCGCGTCCACCAGCCAGAAGCTCAGCAGATGCGGTCGCGCGAACCACAGCGCAGGGTCCTGTATGCCGTCCGGCGAGACGGTCCCGCCCAGCGACAGCCACTCCGGCGGTTCGCGCACCGTCTTCACGAAGCCAGGGTCCAGCCGCGCCGGATACTCGTCGACCCGGACCGTGTGCCCGTCCTCCCGCCAGCACAGGCTCACCAGAAAGCGCCCCTGCGGCTCACCGGTGACCGTCACCGCGTCCGGCACTCCCAACGCGTCCGGCACCACCGGCTCGAACCCTGCCCGCTGACGGGCCTGCGCCAGCGTCACCGACCGCCCGCACCCGGGCACCTCGGCCCCGGCCGAGGGCACCGCCGACGGGTCGTACCGCACCTCGACCCCGCCGAAGCCGAACCAGTCGAAGACCGCCGCCCGCACCGGAGGCGTGAGCACGAGCACCGTGAGCACACCGCACAGGGCCGCCACCAGCGCCCGCCGCCGCAGCCGCATCCAGCGCCGGACAATACGCAGCCGCGCCCGGACTCCGGTCGGCCCGGACTCCTGGACGGGGACCGGGATCTGCTCGGCCAGTATCTGCGCCAGCACCCGCTCGACCATCGACTCGGACCCGGCGGCCTCGCCACGGCCACTGCCACCGCCCCGCGCGTCCAGCGAACGCCCCAACGCCCGCAGCTCCGCGGGCAACCGAGAGGCAGCCGTGCGCCCCGCGTGCCCATCGCGGCCCACCCGCCGGCGCCCGGCGCCCTCACCCCCGCCGGTGCCCTCACTGTCGTACGACTCCCGTCCGTCACTCACACTCATCACCCCCTTCCCGAGGCCGGAAATCCGGCAGCAACCGTCCGAGTTTCCTCAGCGCGCGGTTCAGCCGGGACTTCACCGTGCCGCGTGGCCAGCCCAGGGCCTGGGCCGTCTCCGGTTCGTCCATCTCCAGGAGATAGCGGTAGGTCACGACCAGGCGGTGCTCCTCGCTCAGCTGGTCCAGGGCGGAGAGCAGGGCCGCGCGGCGCTCCGTCTCCAGCGTGGCGACCGCGGGGTCCGCCGATTCCGGTATCAGCGGCTCGGCCTCCGCGAAGGCTGCCTCCCGGCCGGCGAGCGTGCGCTGACGCGCCGCCGTACGCACTGTGTTCCTCGTCTCATTGGCGACGATCGACAGCAGCCACGGCTTGAACGCCGCGCCGTCCCGGAACCTGCCCAGCGCGCAGTACGCCTTGACGAAGGCCTGCTGCACCACGTCCTCCGCGTCCGCTCCCGCCCCGAGTGCCGCGGCCGCCCTGAGTGCGATGCCCGTGTGGGCCCGCACCAGCTCCGCGTACGCCTCCGGCTCTCCGGCGCGTACGCGTGCGATCACCGCGGCCTCATCGACGATGCGGCCCCCCTCCCGCGTCTCCACACATTTGGTACACCGCCCGAGCCGGATCGGTTCCCACCCGTGTCGCATCTCTTCCGAACCAGTTCCGGACCGGGTCCCAAGACCTGAGAGAATGGTGAACATGGCCTCTGATCGCCCACCCGTCGCCCACCACCGCCCTCAAACGGGGCGCTCCGCGCCGCTGCCCACATTCCGAGTGCTCTCCGGAATCCAGCCCACAGCAGGCTCGTTCCACCTCGGCAACTACCTCGGCGCCGTCCGCCAGTGGGTGGCCCTTCAGGAGTCCCACGACGCGTTCTACATGGTCGTCGACCTGCACGCGATCACGGTCCCGCAGGACCCGGCGGACCTGCGTGCCAACACCCGGCTCGCCACCGCACAGCTGCTGGCCGCCGGGCTCGACCCGGAGCGCTGCACGCTCTTCGTACAGAGCCATGTCCCCGAGCACGCCCAGCTCGCCTGGGTCATGAACTGCCTGACCGGCTTCGGTGAGGCGTCCCGCATGACCCAGTTCAAGGACAAGTCCGCCAAGCAGGGCGCCGACCGCGCCAGCGTCGGTCTGTTCACGTACCCGATCCTCCAGGTCGCCGACATCCTGCTGTACCAGGCGCACGAGGTGCCGGTCGGCGAGGACCAGCGCCAGCACATCGAGCTGACCCGGGACCTGGCCGAGCGCTTCAACGGCCGCTTTGGCGAGACCTTCACGATCCCGAAGCCGTACATCCTCAAGGAGACGGCGAAGATCTACGACCTTCAGGACCCGTCGATCAAGATGAGCAAGTCGGCGTCGACTCCGAAGGGCCTCATCAACCTTCTCGACGACCCGAAGGCGACCGCCAAGAAGGTCAAGAGCGCGGTCACCGACACGGACACCGTGATCCGCTACGACGCCGTGGACAAGCCGGGTGTCAGCAACCTGCTCACGATCTACTCGACCCTCACCGGCAAGTCGATCGCCGAGCTGGAGCGGGAGTACGAGGGCAAGATGTACGGCGCGCTCAAGACGGACCTCGCCGAGGTCATGGTCGAGTTCGTGACGCCCTTCAAGGAGCGCACCCAGCAGTATCTGGACGACCCGGAGACGCTCGACTCGATCCTGGCCAAGGGCGCGGAGAAGGCGCGAGCCGTCGCGGCCGAGACCCTCGCCCAGGTGTACGACCGGGTCGGCTTCCTGCCCGCCAAGCACTGAGGCGTACGACCGCACTGAAGCACCACCGGACAGAGCGCTGCACATCACTACGGTTGCGCCTGCCCACAACTCAGTCGTGGCCGTACAGTCGATAGCCGGGTGGCCGCAAGCGTGGCCGCCCCGCTCGCCATCAAGACCACCATCAGGACCACCATCAGGACCACCGACAGGACGACAGGAGACGACGTGGGGACCGTAACGATCGGCGTGTCGATCGCGGTCCCGGAGCCTCACGGCAGCCTGCTCCAGGAGCGGCGCGCGGGCTTCGGCGACGCCGCGGCTCACGGCATCCCCACGCACGTCACGCTGTTGCCGCCGACCGAGGTGGACGCCTCGCAACTGCCCGCGATCGAGGCCCACCTGGTCGACGTCGCCGCAGCCGGGCGCCCCTTCCCGATGCGGCTGTCCGGCACCGGGACCTTCCGGCCGCTGTCCCCGGTCGTCTACGTCCAGGTCGTCGAGGGCGCTTCCGCCTGCACCTGGCTGCAGAAGCAGATCCGCGACGCATCCGGTCCGGTGGCACGCGATCTGCACTTCCCGTACCACCCGCACGTCACCGTGGCGCACGGCATCGACGACGAGCTGATGGACCGCGCCTACGAAGCGCTCGCCGACTACCGCGCGGAGTGGTCGTGCACCGGCTTCGCGTTCTACGAACAGGGCCCCGACGGCGTCTGGCGCAAGATGCGCGAGTTCGCCTTCGGCGGAGCCGTCGTGCCGCCCCAGGCGGCCCACACCGAGCGCGGCACGATCCCCAGCCGCCAGTAGGCAGTCACCAGGGCGGATTCAGCCGCCTGTGCTCACAGCGGCAGCCGCCGGAACAGCGCCCGCGGCACGTGCCGCAGCGCCGACATCACCACGCGCAGCGTCCCGGGCACCCAGACGGTCTCCGAGCCTCGGCGCAGGCCCAGTTCGATGGCCGTGGCGACGGCTTCCGGAGTCGTCGCGAAGGGCGCCCTCTCCGGAGCGGCCGTCCCCTTCGACCGTACGAACCCCGGTCGTACGACCATGACGTGCACGCCCGTGCCGTGCAGCGCGTCGCCCAGCCCCTGGGTGAACGTGTCCAGGCCGGCCTTGCTGGAGCCGTAGATGAAGTCCGCGCGGCGGGCCCGTTCGCCGGCGACCGAGGAGAGCACCACCAGGGAGCCGTGCCCCTGGGTCTGCAACGCCCGCGCGCTGACCAGGCCGGCCGCCACGGCACCGATGTAGTTGGTCCGCGCGACGCGTACCGCGGCGGCCGGTTCGCGCTCGTCCTGCGCCTGGTCGCCGAGGATGCCGAAGGCGAGCAGCACCATGTCGACGTCGCCCTCCGCGAAGACCTTGCCGAGCACGGTCTCGTGGGAGTCGGGGTCGAGCGCGTCGAAGGCGACGGTGTGCACCTCGGCCCCCAGGACACGCAGTTCCGAAGCGGCACTCTCCAGAGCGGGCGACGGACGGCCCGCCAGCCACACCGTGCGGGTGCGGCGCGCGATCATCCGGCGGGCGGTGGCCAACGCGATCTCTGAGGTACCGCCGAGGACAAGGAGGGACTGTGGAGGACGCATGCAGGTGACCGTATCGTCCCTTTATGGGCGTTCAGTTGTGCGGCATCGACCCCCTCCCTGAAATGGGCGATTAATCGGATGCCGCCGACCATGACGGCACGCGCGCGTGTTCGCGGGGTACCCGCACATCGGTCTCCCCGGAGGAGGGCAGAATCGGATCATGGACTGGCTGAAGAAGCTCCCCTTCATCGGGCCGCTGGTGGCACGCCTGATGCTCACGCACGCGTGGCGGTCGTACGAGCGGCTGGACCGGGTGAAGTGGTCGCAGCTGGCCGCCGCCATGACGTTCATCAGCTTCATCGCGCTGTTCCCGCTGCTGACCGTGGCCGCCGCGATCGCCGCCGCGACCCTCAGCACCGACCAGCAGCACCAGCTGCAGGACAAGATCGCCGAGCAGGTCCCCGGCATCTCCGACCAGCTCGACATCGGTTCCCTGGTGGACAACGCGGGCACCATCGGTCTCATCGCCGGTGCCGTCCTGCTGTTCACCGGCATCGGCTGGGTCGGCTCGATGCGGGAGTGTCTGCGCGCGGTGTGGGAGCTGCCCGACCGCGACGAGAACCCCTTCCTGCGGAAACTCATCGACACCGGGGTGCTGATCGGCCTGGGCGGCGCCGTCCTCGCGACGATCGCCGTCTCCACCGTCGCCTCCGCCCTGGTCGACTGGATCAGCCGTGAAATGGGCCTGGTGCAGGGCGGCTGGGGCGGGGTCCTGCTGCGCATCGCGGCGTTCGCCGTCGCCGTGTTGGTCGACTTCCTGCTTCTGCTGTACGTCCTGACGCTGCTGCCCGGCGTCGAACCCCCGCGCCGCCGGCTCTTCGTGGCCGCGCTGATCGGCGCGGTCGGCTTCGAACTGCTGAAGCTGCTGCTCAGCGGCTACATCCAGGGGGTCGCCGCGAAGAGCATGTACGGCGCGTTCGGTGTCCCCGTAGCACTGCTCCTGTGGATGAACTTCACCTCGAAGCTGGTCCTGTTCTGCGCCGCCTGGACGGCGACGCCGAGCAAGGATGACCCCGAGGACGACGAGTACGACCCGGCCGACGAGACCGAGAACCCCAAGGTCAGGGACGACGGCGCCGGACCAGATCCGGCAGCGGCCAGCGCCGGTTGACCAGGAAGACACCGGCCGCGAGCAGCACCAGCAGCCCGCCGGTGACCGCGAGCGCGATACCGACCCCGCTCGAACCTTCGTCCTCGGAGGCCGTCGCGGAGGCCGACCCACTGGCGCTCGGCTTCGTGGACGTGTCGCCGCCCGCCTCCCCGGAGGCCGTCGCACCCGGCTGTGCGCTCGCCTGCGGGACGTTCTTGGGCGCGACCAGCTCACCCACCGGCTGCACCTTCCCGTCCGCCTGGAAGCCCCAGTCGAGGATCTTCGCGGCCTCCTTGTAGACCTCGTTGTGCTCGTCCTTCTCCGGGTTCATGACCGTCACCAGCAGCACCTTGCCGTTGCGCTCGGCGACGCCGGTGAAGGTCGCGCCCGCGTTGGTGGTGTTGCCGTTCTTGACGCCCGCGATGCCCGGGTACACCGAGACGTCCGAGTCGCCGCTCAGCAGCCGGTTGGTGTTCTGGATCTCGAAGGTCCCGCGGACCGACTTGCCCTTCTTCTTCGTCGTCTCGCCCGGGAACTTCGCGCTCACCGTCGAGCAGTACTCCCGGAAGTCCTTCTTCTGCAGCCCGGAGCGCGCGAACAGCGTCAGGTCGTACGCCGACGAGACCTGCCCCGGCTCGTCGTAGCCGTCCGGCGTCACCACGCGCGTGTCCAGCGCCTGGAGGTCCTGGGCGTGCGCGTTCATGTCGGCGACGGTCCTGGCGACGCCCCCGTTCATGTGGGACAGGACGTGCACCGCGTCGTTGCCGGAGCGCAGGAAGACACCGAGCCACAGGTCGTGGACCGTGTAGCTCTCGCCCTCCTTTATCCCGACCAGGCTGGAGCCGGTGCCCATGCCGGCCAGGTCGGACGCGACGACCTTGTGCTCGGTCGTCTTCGGGAACTTCGGCAGCACGGTGTCCGCGAACAGCATCTTCAGGGTGCTCGCCGGAGGCAGCCGCCAGTGCGCGTTGTGCGAGGCGAGCACCGCGCCCGACTCGGCGTCGCTCACGATCCACGACCGCGCGGTCACGTCCTTCGGCAGCACCGGGACGCCGGACGTCAGATTGACCTGCGTCCCCGCCTGACCGAGGCGGGTACCTCCCACCGACGACATGTTCGCCGGCGGAGTGGCCGTAGGACTCGCGGACGAACTCGGCGTCGCCGTCGGGTTAGGAGTCGGACTCGGGGCCGCGAGGGCGACGGGCGCGGTGAGCGCGAGGGACGACAGGGCGGCGGAAAGCACCAGCAGGGGTCGCCTGATGGTCTGCACTGGAGCGGGCACGGACGAGAACGTACATGCCGGGGGACCCGAAGTCCCGTCACCGGCCCCACCCCGGACACGGGCCCCCGGGGACGACGGCGATACTGGACTCATGAAGCTCAGCCGCCCCGTCTCCTGGTTCCTGCTCGCCTTCGGGGTGTGGAGCTGGGTCATCTGGGTCACTTTCGTCAAGAACCTGGTCAAGGACACGAGCGGGCTGGCCTTCGACGACGGCCATCCGACGGCGTACTTCTGGGTGCACCTGACCCTCGCCGTCGTCTCCTTCGTATTGGGGACGGTCATCGGGGGCCTCGGGTTGCGTGGACTGCGCGCACTGCGCGAGACGTCATAGAGAAGTGGCCATCGTCGTCATCGCTCTCGTGGTCCTGGTCGCCGTCGCCGTCCTCGGCGGGCTGCACTGGTACGTCTGGCGCCGCCTCGTCCGCGACACCACGCGCGCGTGGGGCCCCGCCCGCATCACCGGGACGGCCGTGCTCGTCGCCGGCCCGGTCCTGATGATCGCGGCCCTGGCCGCCGAGCGTGGTGGCGCGCCCTTCTGGCTCCAGCAAGTCCTGGGCTGGCCCGGCTTCCTGTGGATGGCCCTCGCGATCTACCTCCTGCTGGCCGTCCTCGCGGGCGAGGTCCTACGGCCACTGCTGCGCCGGCTCCTCGAACGGCGTGGGCGGGCCGGGACGGCCGTAGAAGAGCGCGAGGCGCCGGTCTCCGCCACAGGCCCCGGAGAAGCCTCTGGAGCGGCCCCTGAAGAGCCGCAGGGGAGTGGTCCGCTCTCTGTCCCCTCCCGTCGGCTCTTCGTCTCCCGTGTCGTCGGGGGCGCGGCCGCCGCCGCGGCCGTCGGGACCGTCGGGTACGGCACCTATGGGGTTCTGCGGGGACCGGGCGTCAAGCGGGTCACCGTGCCGTTGGCCAAGCTGCCGCGGTCCGCGCACGGGTTCAGGATCGCGGTCGTCAGTGACATCCACCTGGGGCCGCTCCTGGGGCGCGGGTTCGCGCAGAAGGTCGTCGACACGATCAACGCGACCCAGCCCGATCTGATCGCGGTCGTCGGCGACCTGGTCGACGGGAGCGTCAAGAACCTGGGGCCCGCCGCGGCTCCCTTGGCTCAACTGCGGGCACGGCACGGGTCATTCTTCGTCACCGGTAATCATGAGTACTTCTCCGGTGCCGCCGCCTGGGTCGAGGAAGTGCGGCGGCTCGGGATCCACCCCCTGGAGAACGCCCGTACCGAACTGGCCGGATTCGACCTCGCCGGGGTCAACGACCTCCAGGGCGAGAGCGAAGGCCAGGGGCCCGACTTCGGGAAGGCGCTCGGCGACCGTGACACCACGCGCGCGTGCGTGCTGCTCGCGCACCAGCCCGTGCAGATCCACGAGGCCGTGAAGCACGACGTCGACCTCCAGCTCTCCGGGCACACCCATGGCGGCCAGCTGTGGCCCGGCAACTTCGTCGCGGCGGCGGCCAATCCGACGGTCGCGGGCCTGGAGCGGTACGGCGATACCGAGTTGTACGTCAGCAGGGGCGCGGGCGCCTGGGGACCACCCACGCGCGTGGGGGCGCCGTCGGACATCACGGTCGTCGAACTGGCCTCGAAACAGGCTTAGTCGCCGGCGTGGGGCCACGTTTGCGAACTGGCTGAGAATCAGCTGTGAAACGGGCAATTAACACCCGTCGGTAAGTTCTTTCTCATCTCGGCAGAATCCTCTTCCCCCGGATGAAACTCCTGTGGTTAGGTGATCCGCGCCACTAGGGGAGTGGCATAGGTGAGGGGCCCGGGAGGGCCCTTGGGAGGGCACACCGATGCGGTCGGTTCGCATACGGATTCTCGCGACGCTGCTGGTTCTGGCGGCCGTGGGAGTCGGGGGCTGGCAGTTGCTGCCGTCCGACGGGAGCAACGACAGGACGATCACGGTCGGGACGACGGACGGTGTCACGTCCCTCGACCCGGCCGCCGCGTACGACGCCGGTTCCTGGGCGCTGTACAGCAACGTCTTCCAGTCGCTGATGACGTTCGACTCGGGCGGTACGACACCCGTGCCGGACGCGGCCAAGAGCTGCGCGTTCGTGGGCGGCGGGCTGACGACGTACCGGTGTGTGGTGCGCGCGGGGCTCACCTTCCCGAGCGGGCGCGCGATGACCGCCGAGGACGTGAAGTTCTCCTTCGACCGGGTCAAGAAGATCAACTCCGATGTGGGTCCCTCGTCGTTGCTCTCCACGCTCGGCTCGGTCGACGCCTCCGGGATGACGGTCACCTTCCATCTGTCGTCCCCGGACGCCACGTTCCCGTTCAAGGTGGCCACCGGTGCCGGTGCGATCGTCGACAGCACCAAGTACCCGAAGGACGCCCCGCGCAACGGCTACCAGGTCGACGGCACCGGGCCGTACACCCTGACCACGTATACGAAGGACAAGAAGGCGGTCCTTTCGCCGAACAGCCACTACAAGGGTGCCGTCAAGAACACCGGCAGCCCGATCGAGCTGCGGTACTACGCCGACTCGGACGCGCTGCAGAAGGCGTACAAGGCGAAGCAGGTCCAGGTGGCCACCCGCCAGTTGCCGCCGAAGATGCTCTCCGGGCTCTCCGCGAGCGACCCCGACCAGCGCGTGTCGGAGGCGGACAGCTCCGAGACCCGCAACCTGTACCTCAACACCCGTAAGGGCACGCCCCTGCACGACGTCCTCGTCCGGCGGGCCATGGCCTGGCTGATCAACCGCGAACAGCTGGCCGCCACCGTGTACGACGGCACGGTCGACCCGCTGTACTCGCTGATCCCCACCGGCATCGTCGGCCACACGACGTCCTTCTTCGACGACTACCCCTCCCAGAACGTCGAAAAGGCGAAGGCACTCCTCGAAGAGGCCGACGTTTCCGTCCCGGTCCACTTCACCTACGGCTACGGCATCGGGCACGGTTCCGGCAAGGAGGAGGCCGCCGAGCTGAAGAAGCAGCTGGAGGCGAGCGGGCTCTTCAAGGTGGACGTCAAGGGTTACGAGTGGACCGACTTCCAGAAGCGCTGGGCCACCGGCAAGCTCGACGCGTACGCCGTCGGCTGGGTCGCCGACTACCCCGACCCGGACACCTTCGGCTCCCCGCTCGTCGGCACCGGTTCCACCATGAACACCGGCTACAGCAACAAGATCGTCGACCAACTCATCCTCAGCAGCCAGAAGTTCGCCGACCGCAGCCGCGTCGACGACGACTTCCGCGACCTGCAGTCGGACGTGGCCGCGGACGTGCCACTGATCCCGCTGTGGCAGCGCAAGGAGTACGTCGTGAGCAGCGAGGACGTCGGCGGCATCTCCTATCTCACGGACGGCACCGGCGTGTTCCGGCTGTGGGCGCTGGACTGGATCTGACGCGATCCCGTGCCGTCGGACGTGATCCTCTTCCGTTGACCTTCGTTCGATCTTTTGTTCGAGTGACGCCGGTGGGCCATCGCACGCAGCACCATGTGAGGGAGGTGTGTGTGGGGTGAGGAGCCGACGTGGTCAGACGCAACGCCTTCCGGCTGCCACGGCACCCGGCTTCCGTGGGTCTCGCCCGGCGCCGGGTCCGGGACCATCTGGCCGACTGGGGACACCGGAGTGACGATCCGGCGCTCCAGGACGCCGTACTGCTGGTGTCCGAGCTGGCGACCAACGTCGTACGCCACGGGCCTCTTCTGGAGCGGGAGTTCGAGGTGGCGGTGACGGCCCTCGCGGACGGCTCCTGCCTCATAGAGGTGTCGGACGAGGGCCGCCTCGAACCCCGTCTGCGGGTCGTGACGGCCCTGGAGGAGGCCGGCCGGGGTCTCCACCTCGTGGAGGGCGTCGCGGCCGCCTGGGGCGTCTGGAGCCGCGGCGCGCACGGCAAGACGGTCTGGGCCCTGGTCCAGGCCGACACCCCCTGACACAGGCGCTGTTCTACGACGGCACGGGCGTCCGCGTCGGCAGCGTCACCGTCACCGCGAGCCCCTCGCCCGGCGCCGTCCGCACCGCCACGTCGCCGCCGTGCGCCGTGACGACGCCCTGCACGATCGCCAGCCCCAGACCGCTGCCCGCGCCGCCGCCCGCCCGGAAGAAACGGTCGAAGATGCGTGCCGCGTCGTCCTCGCAGAGCCCCGGACCCTGGTCCGCGACACACAGCCGTACGACCCCGTCCTCGCGCTCCACACCGAGCCGCACGGGCACGTCGGCGGGCGTGTGGGTGCGGACGTTGGTCACCAGGTTGCCGAGTACCTGGCGCAGGCCCGACTCGTCGGCGCGCACCAGGAGGGAGCCGTCGGCGCCGACCGTGACGGGCCGCTCCGGCTGCTGCACCCGCAGGTCCTCGGCGGCGTCGCGCACCAGGCGGCTCAGGTCGACGCTGCGGAAGCGCAGCTCGGGCCGCTGGTCCAGGCGGGCCAGCATGAGGAGTTCGTCGACGAGGCGGCCCATGCGGTCCGCCTCCGCGTTCATCCGGTCCCAGGCCCGCTTGCGCTCGTCGGGCTCGGTCAGCATGCCCTTGTCGTACAGCTGGAGGTAGCCGCGTATCGCCGACAGCGGGGTGCGCAGCTCGTGCGAGGCGTCGGCGACGAAGCGGCGCAGCTGGGCCGCCGTACGCTCGCGCGTGCGGTACGCCGACTCCACCTGGTGGAGCATGGAGTTGAGGGCGACCCGCAGCTGCTCGACCTCCTGCGTCGGATGGTGGCTGGAGGGCACGCGCCGGGTCAGGTCGCCCTCGGCGATGGCCGTCGAGGTCTCGACCATGTCCTCCAGGGGCAGCATCCGCCGGCGCACACTCATCATGGTCAGCGCGGCGAGCAGGACGAGCAGCAGGCTGCCGAAGGCGAAGTCCAGCTTGAGGGCCTTGGCCATGGCGTGGTGGAGGCCGCCGGTGGAGGCGGCGATCAGGATGTACGTGCCGTCGGCGAGCCGGGTCCCGATCGCGCGGTACGGGTCGTCGCTCAGCGAGATGTCGCGCGGTGTGCCGTCGGCGGCCAGTGCGGCCGGGTCGCTGAAGAGGGCGGCGAGCGCCCGCTGGTCGGCGGTCGGGGCGAAGCCGGCGATGGTGAGCACCTTGCCCCGGGAGTCGACCGCCGCGAACACCTTGTCCGGGTTCGACGAGGCGGCGCTCTTCTGGGGCATCAGGTGGTCGCCGAGGCCGGACAGGGTGCTCAGCGTGTTGATCTGCTCCATGGTGAGCTGCGAACCGCTCAGCGAGTCACGGGACTTGTTCAGCTCGGTGTCGACCTGGGCGAGCAGATAGTGCCGCATGCCCATCAGGCTGACGGCGGTGGCCATGACGATGCCGAGCGCCAGCAGCGCGAGGTTGGCCAGGGTCAGCTTGGCGCGCAGGGAGTGGGCCCCGCGCTCGCAGTTCGGCAGCCGGATGTTCATGCCAGCCCGTATCCGACGCCCCGCCGCGTGGTGATCACGGGCGGTCCCAGGGTCTCCAGCTTGCGCCGCAGATAGCTGATGTAGGTCTCGACGACGGTCGACTCCGGCGGGGTGTGCTCGTACTGCCAGACGTGGCGCAGGAGTTGCTCCTTGGGCACGACCCGGCCGCCGTTGCGCACCAGGAAGCGCAGCAGGGCGTACTCGGTGGGGGTCAGCTCGACCGAGCGGCCCGCGCGGTGCACCGAGTACGTCGTCTCGTCCAGCTCCAGGTCGCCGTAGCGCAGGGGCGGGCGCTGGGGGAGGACGTCGGCGGGGCGGGTGCGGCGCAGGACGGCCGTGATGCGGGCGACGACCACGTCGATGTCGAAGGGCTTGGTGATGTAGTCGTCGCCGAAGCCGAGGGCGCCGACGATCTCGGCCGGCGCGTCCCGCGCGGTGAGGAAGACGACCGCCAGGTCCGGCCTGCGGGCGCGCAGTTCGTGCCCCAGGGCGCGGCCGTCGCCGTCCGGGAGCATCACGTCGAGCAGTGCGCAGTCCGGGCGGGTGCGCTCGGCGAGGGCGAGCGCCTCGCGCACGGTGCCCGCGACCATGACCTCGAAGCGGTGGTAGCGCAGCGCGATGGCGAGGACGTCCGCGATGCTCGGTTCGTCCTCCACCACCAGCACGGTTCCTGGAGCCGTCATGCCCCCAGTATCGGCCGGGGCACTGACAGCGGGGCCGGTTCGGTCTTTGGAGTTCCTTGAGAGTCATGGCCGATACGTGTCCACGCGTGCGTGCAGCCGCCAATTCTGTAGCCCAGGACCTGGGGGACCATCCGACCGACCGACCGAGTCAACTCGGTTTCTAATAAGGAGCGTTGAGCGTGGCGGCATTGGCACGGTGGTGCTATCGGCACCGGCTGGTGGTCCTGTTGCTGTGGGTGGGGGCACTGTTCGGCCTGGGCTTCTCGGCCTCTACGGCCGGTACGAACTACGCGAACGTGTTCTCCCTCCCGGACACGGACTCCAAGAGCGCGTACGACCTGATGGAGAAGGCCTTCCCGAACAGTTCGGGCGACACCGACACGGTGGTCTGGAAGGTCGACTCGGGATCGGTACGGGACCAGTCCGTACAGGCCCGTATCCAGCCCGCCCTCGACAAGATAGGCAAGATGAAGGGCGTCGGCGGGGTCACCAGCCCGTACTCCGGCGCCCGGGGCGCGACGCAGATCAGCTCCGACGGGAAGATCGCGTACGCGCAGGTCACCTTCGGCGAACAGGCGAACGCCGTTCCCAAGGACCTCGTCCAGAACGTCATGGACACCGCCCAGGGCGCCGAACGCGGCGGGCTGGAGGTCGAGCTGGGCGGCCAGGCCATCCAGCGCGTCCAGGAGCCGCCGCAGGGCCTGTCGGAGCTGGTCGGCATCGTCGCGGCGGCCGTCGTGCTGTTCCTGGCCTTCGGCTCGTTCTTCGCGATGACACTGCCGATCGCCATCGCGGTCTTCGGCGTCGGCATGGGCCTGTTCTCCACCCAGCTCATCAGCCACGTCACCGACATCCCCGACATCGCCCCGCTGCTCGCCTCCCTGATCGGCCTCGGCGTCGGCATCGACTACGCCCTGTTCATCGTCACCAGGCACCGCAAGGGCATCCTGCGCGGCCTGGACCCGGAGGAGGCGGCGGTCACCGCCCTGAACACCTCCGGCCGGGCGGTGCTGTTCGCGGGCGGCACGGTCTGCATCTCGCTGGCCGGCATGCTGGTGACGCGCCTGCACTTCCTGGACGGCGTGGTCATCGGCACCTCGCTCACGGTCGTCCTGAGCGTCTTCGCGGCCATGACCCTCCTGCCCGCCCTCCTCGGCCTCCTCGGCCCGCGCGCGCTCAGCCGCCGGCAGCGGCGCAGGCTCGCTGCGGAGGGGCCCGAGCCGGAGACCGCCAGCGGCCTCGCGGCGCGCTGGTCCGCGGGCGTGCAGAAGCGTCCGCGCAGGGTCGCGGTACTCGCCCTCGTCGTCATGGCGGTCCTCGCGATCCCTGTGCTGTCGCTGCGCCTCGGCGCCACCGACCAGGGCAACGACGACAGCTCGACGACCACCAGGAAGGCGTACGACCTGCTCGCCGACGGCTTCGGGCCGGGCTTCAACGGTCCGCTCCAGGTGGTCACCGCGGGTGGCGACACGGCCACCCTGGTCAAGGGCATCGAGGGCACCAAGGGCGTGGCCCGGGTCGCCGCGCTGCCGCCGGCGCAGGGCGTGACGGTGATCCAGGTCGTCCCGACCACGTCACCGCAGTCGAAGCAGACCGACGACCTGATCGACACCCTGCGCGACAAGGTGATCCCTCAGGCCGGGGCGACCGCCCACGTCGGCGGTGTGACAGCGATCTCCAAGGACTTCGCGACCGTCACCGGCAACCGGCTGCCGCTGTTCATAGCGACGATCATCGGGCTGAGTTTCCTGCTCCTCCTGCTCGCCTTCCGCTCCCTGGTCGTGCCGCTGACCGCGGCCCTGATGAACCTGATCGCGGCGGCGGCCTCCTTCGGTGTCCTGGTGGCGATCTTCCAGTGGGGCTGGGGCCTGGACATGCTGGGCCTCGGCAAGGAGGGCCCGATCAACGCCTTCCTGCCGGTCATCATGCTGTCCCTGCTGTTCGGCCTCTCCATGGACTACCAGGTGTTCCTGGTGAGCCGGATGCACGAGGAGTGGGTCCACACCAGGGACAACGCCCGCGCGGTCCGCGTCGGCCTCGCGGAGACCAGCCGCGTCATCAACAGCGCCGCACTGATCATGGTCTGCGTCTTCATGGCCTTCGTCCTCAGCGGCGACACCGGCGCGGCGACGGCCGGCGTCGGCCTGGCCGCCGCGGTCGCCCTCGACGCCTTCATCCTGCGGACGGCCCTGGTACCGGCCGCGATGCACCTGCTAGGCAACTCCAACTGGTGGCTCCCGGGCTGGCTCGACAAGCGGCTGCCGCACCTCGCGGTGGAGCCCGCCGAGGAGCCCGCACAGGCAGCCCCGGACGGCCCGGCATCAGCCGTCCACGGCTTCGTCCGTACGGCCGAGGGCGAGCCTCTGGAGGGCGCCTCGGTGACGCTCCTGTCGTCGGGCGGACGCCAGCTGGACCGGGTCGAGACCCTGGCGGACGGCTCGTACATCGTGTCGGTGCCGGCCCCGGGGACCTACCTCCTGGCGACGACGGCCACCTCGTACGGCTCGGTCGCCCGCCACGTGGCGGTGACGGACGGCCCGCTGGTCTACGACGTCGAGCTCGCGGAGGGCGAGGTGGACGCCGTCAACTGACGTCGTCGACCGGCCTGAGTGCTCAGGGGCGTTCGTCGCCGGCAGGTCCGGCGGCGGACGCCCCGCGCTTCTCCTTCTTCGCCTTCGCCGGGTCGGGCAGCGCGTTGGTCATGCCCGGCAGGAAGTCCGTGAACAGCTCGTGCACCTCCAGGACGAGCGGCCGCAGCACCCTGAAGCGCGCGAGGGACACCCCGCGCGCGGTGAGGCGGGCACCGCGCTCCGCGAGCCGGTAACTGCGCTCGCGGCCCTCGGTCCGGTCGAACACCCAGTACAGGACGAGCCCCATCTGGGAGAGCCACATCAACTCCGGGAGCACGTCCCGCAGTTCCGGCGCCACCTTGGTCTTCGCGCCGAACAGCACCTCCTTGTGGACGCCGATGGCCTGCACACGCGCGTGCTCGCTCTCCGCGGAGAACGGGCTGAGCGGGCTGTCCGGGTCGGCGGCGTTCTTGAAGAACTGCACCGCGAACTCGTGGTACGGCTTCGCGACGTCCAGCCACACCCGCAGCACGCCCGCGAGCCGCGCCTCCAGATCGGTCTCCTGGTCCAGCACCTCGCGGACCGCGAGCCGGTGCTCCTCGGCGAGCCGGTCGTAGAAGCCCTGGATCAGGTGCTCCTTGCCGGCGAAGTAGTAGTACGCGTTGCCGACCGAGACGCCCGCCTCCTTGGCGATCGCCCGCATCGTCGTCTTGTCGTAGCCGTGCTCCTGGAACAGCCGCATGGCCGTCTCCAGGATGAGCGCACGGGTCTGCTCGGACTTCGCGGACCTGGCGGGCGTACCGCCGTCCTCTTCGGGGTTGTCGTTCTTGGGGCTGTCGTTCTTCGCGGGCACGGAAAGAGCCTATCCAGTGGGGCAGGAACCGTCGGCGCAGCCCGGCGCGGTGTAGGTCCACCCCTGGTGCGGGTCGTAGGACCAGCCGTCCCCCTGCCGGTACACCCCGCCGCCCCACCGTC
>NZ_JBXVPZ010000205.1:0-17070 GCF_057961495.1 Streptomyces sp. P5F9
GCCCGAGGGCGGCCCCCGGCCCGCTCCGCTGCCCACCGAGCAGCGGCAGCGGGGGACGGCCGCGGAGTGACCGCACCGCCGGCAGACACGCCGTCCGCGCCGGGGCCGTCGACGGAACGGCTGGACCCGGCCGGCCTGCGCGGCGGCGAACCGTTCACCGTCGTCTACGGCCCGGGCGTGGGCGACCAGTTCGTCGACCACGCCTACCAGGTGTGCGTCTTCGAGGAGGCGCTGTGGAGGCTGCTGCGGGCCGAGGGTTTCGAGCGGATCGTCTTCAGCTCGCTGCAGGAACCCGTCTACTTCCGTGACCAGGCTTCCCGCGACCTCTCGCGGCGCAGAACGGTCCAGGCCACCCCGACGCGCCCCGCAGGGCCGCGCGCCATGCGGCACTCGCAGCTCAAGGGCCCGCTCGGCGGGCTGCTGGTGAGGGACTTCGCCCCGCGCGCCGCCGCGGCGCCGGACGACGCGGGAGGGGCGGCGCCGGGACGTCCGCCGGCACCGTCGACCGGTACGTCCGACGTGTTCAGTGTGGCGACCCTGACCGGCTACCTCCACCAGACCGGGCACCGTACCGCCGTGGTGTTCTCGCACGCCGAGGAGACCCTCCGGCACACCAGGGCCCCACGGCAGTTGGCGGGCGCCATGGAACGCTGGGCCCATGATCCCAACACACGCAACCTGTGGATCCTCGTCTTCCGCAAGACGGGTCTGGAGGAGGTGGAGGATTTTCTGCGCACGTGCGGGGACTTCCCGCACCTGGAGACCTTCGTGAACGCCCAGCGCGCCGCGCCGGGAGGCGGCGCCACCTTCCGGATCGGGCACCCCCAGGCCGCCGAACTGGAACGGCTCGTCCACCATGTACGGCTGCGCCAGGGTCTGCGCATCGCCGACTGGCGGGAGTTCGACCCCATCGTGAGGGCCATGGCCGGGCAGCCCGTCAAGGCGCTCACCTGGCATACCCGGCTCGGTCAACTGGCGGCGAGGAACGGCTCGTTGGAGCGGGACTCGGTACGCCAGTGGCTCGGCGCGGTGAGTGACGACGTGCGCACACCCTGGGAGAAGCTGGCGGCCATGCCCGGCCTCGACGTGCTCAAGCGGCACATGGAGCAACTGCGGGCCGAGGTGGAGGCCACCGAGGAACTCGTGGCCGCGGGACGGGTCACCGCCACGGAACCGCCCGCCCTGCACCTGGTGTTCTCCGGGAACCCGGGTACGGGGAAGACCACGGTGGCCCGGCTCGTCGCCGAGATGTACCGCGACCTCGGGCTGCTCGACCGCGGCCATTTCGTCGAGGCGAAGATGAGCGACCTCGTGGGCGGATACGTGGGCCAGACCGCCCCGTTGACCAACCGGACGGTCGACCGGGCCCTGGGCGGTGTGCTGTTCATCGACGAGGCCTACGGACTCAGCGACCAGCGGGGCGGGTTCGGCGGCGAGGCCATCCAGACCCTGCTCAAGCGCATGGAGGACGACCGGCGCCGCCTGGTCGTGATCGTCGCCGGATACCCGGAGAAGATGAAGGAGTTCCTGAAGTCCAACGAGGGCCTGGCGAGCCGGTTCCCGCAGGACAACATCCTCGACTTCCCCGACTTCGCCCCCGACGTCCTGCACGCCATCCTCCAACTCCGGCTGGCCGAACGGGGGGTGGAGCCGACCGAGGAGGCGGTCGGCCAACTGGAGGTGATCGTGGGGGAGTTGTACCGCACCAGGAGCGCGGACTTCGCCAACGGCCGCGACATGCGCACCCTCGGCGACGCCGTCTACAAGCGGTGGACCAGCCGCAACCGCCGCAACATCGCCGAACCGGTCGGCCCCGAGGACATCCCCGAGGCCTACCGCGCCTATCTGCCCCGGCCCGCGCCCGACCCCGCCGCCCTGCTCGCCGAACTCGACGACTACGTCGGACTGGGTCCGGTCCGCGAGGTCCTGGAGAACCTGGCCAACCGGCTGCGGATGCGGCAGGCCCGCAACAAGGGCACGCCCGTGCCGCCGCATCTGCTGTTCACCGGACCACCCGGCACGGGCAAGACCACGGTGGCCCGGCTGATCGGGAAGCTGTTCCACGAACTCGGCCTGCTGCGCAAGGGACATGTCGTCGAGGTGACCCGCACCGACCTGGTCGCCGAATTCGTGGGACAGACCGGGCCGCTGGTGCGCGAGGCCGTGGAGAAGGCGCTGGACGGTGTCCTCTTCATCGACGAGGCCTACAGCCTGGTCCGGGACACGGGTGGACACGGCGGGTTCGGCGCCGAGGCCATCGACACACTGATCCGTGAGATGGAACATCTGCGCGGCCGACTCGTGGTCGTCGCCGCCGGCTATCCGCAGGACATGGACGCCCTGCTGGCCTTCAACGCGGGCATGAAGTCACGCTTTACGCAGCGGGTGCCGTTCCCGGAGTACGGGCCGGAGGACCTGGTGGAGATCCTGCGCCGGATGGCCGCCGCCGAGGGCTGCACCCTGGGCGAGGGCGTCCCCGAACGGGCCGCGCGCCGGCTGCTGGCGACCAGGAACGCCGACCCGACCGCCTTCGGCAACGCCCGCACGGTACGCGGCCTGCTGGAGACGATGGAAGGGCGCATGGCAGCCCGATTCGCCCTGGGCCCCGCCGACTCCGTCTACCTGCCGCAGGACGTACCGGACCCACCCGATCCACCGGACCTGCCGGTCACACCCCGATGAGCGGGGCATGGCCCGTCCGGGGCACCGCTCACGCGCCCAGACGACCCACCACCGTGCGTCCGTCCGTGTTCCGTTCCGCGCGCTGGTCGAGTACCTGGCCCAGTGCCTCGTCCGCCTCGCGCAGCCGTCGCTCGATGGACTCGGCGGCGGTCGCCACCTGCTCCAGGGAGGCCGTCTCAGCGGCCACGGAGACAGCCGCACCGCCGGGCCCGGCGGCCCCGCGCAGCGCGCGGGCCAGCTCGCGATCGGCCTGGGCGTGCCGGGTCAGGGAGGCCAGCTGGCCGCCGCGCTCCGTGCGGATACGCTCCAACCTGTCGTGACAGGCGGCGAGTTCCTCCGAACTCGCCCGGTACTCGCGTTCGGCGGCGGCCAGCGCGCTCTGCGCCGTCGCGGCCCGCTCCAGCGTCTGCCGGGTCTGCGGTGCCAGGACCGCCAACTGGTCCTCGGTGAGACGGACCAGCGCGTCACTGCTGGTACGCAGGGCCTCGTCGACTCCCGCGTCCCGGCCGCGCAGCTCCACCAGCCGCTCCTGGATGACCTGCTGCTGATTCCGCAGCCCGTCCAGCGCGACCACCAGCCGCTCCAGGCGCCGCAGTTCGTCCACCTGCCGACGCAGCTCCTCGTGCTGCGCGAGCCGAGCGCGCAGGGCCTCCTCGGCGGCCGTCAGCTTCTCCAGCGTCTCCCGCTCGGCCCGCACCCGGTCGGCGGTCTCCGTCAGACGCCGGGCCAACTCCTCTGTGCCGCGGGCGTTGTGGTCCCCGGGCCGGGCGGCCGCCAGCAGGCCCGGTAACGCGTCCACCAGCTCGCGACCCTCCTCCAGCGCCAGGTCCAGTGCGAAGAAGGCCGCGAGGGCGTCATGGCCCCCGGGCCCTCCGTCCAGCCGGTGCAACGCGGCCGTGGCCCAGCGGAACGCATGTCCCAGCACCTGCAGAGCGGCCGTCGGATCGGCCGCGTCGGAGGCGGCCAGTGTCTCCGCGAGCTCTCGTCTGCTGTCCTCCACGCTTCCCCCCGTCGCCGTTCCGGCCGGTGTCGGCGTATCGCCCAAACCCCCACACGACCGGTACGGCCACCACTATCCTTCACGCACAACGTCCGGCGGTGACAGTTCGGGGGATTCATGGCCGAGTTGGTGCGTTTCCACGGTCCTGACGGGGCGTCGCTCCTGGTCGAGGTGGAGGACGACGACACGGGACTGGAACTGATCTCCCGGGACCCGAACGGTGTCGTACAGGCGAGCCGGCGGCTGGAGGACGCGCTGGCCGCGGTACGCCCGGGCCTCCGGTCCGTCGTCGACTCCGTCAAGGCCCTCGCGCCCGACAAGTACGAGGTCGAGTTCGGGATGAAGCTCAACGCGGAGTCCGGTGTGGTGATCGCGAAGACGTCCCTGGAAGGGCACTTCAACGTCAGGATCCACTGGAGCCGGGCCGACCAGGACCCGGCGGAGTGAAGCGGTGTCCGTCACCTGGGAACGCCCGCCCTGGCAGGTGAGCATCCGCCGTACCCGCGACGCCGACCCGGTCGGCGCCGGTCTGCTGGTCACTCCCCGCCATGTCCTGACGTGCGCGCACGTCGTACGGCCGGGCACGGCACCCGGTGTCCCCACCGAACCCGTGTACGTCCGGTTCCAGTTCGCCGAGCGGCACGACCCGATCGCCGCCACCGTCGTACCCGAGGGCTGGCACCCTGCCGGTGGTCACGACACCGGCGACATCGCCGTCCTCGAACTGGCCGAGCCCGCCCCTCCCGACGCCGGGCCCGCACCGCTGCGCACCACCGACCCCGGCACCTGGGACCACCGGTTCCGGGCGTACGGGTACCCCAAGGAGCACCCCCGTGACGGCGTGTACGCGCGGGGCGAGATCATCGGCCACGCCGGGACCGACCGGCTGCAGGTCCAGACGAGCCCGCACGCCGGCTGGGCCCTCGAACAGGGCTTCTCCGGCGCTCCGTTGTGGGACATGAACAGTCAGGGCGTCGTCGGGATCCTGGTCGCCCGCGACTCCGTCGCCAAGGTCGACCGGGGCACGGCCTACGCCATCCGCGTCGAGGCGCTCGCCCGCTACTGGCCCCCGCTCGCCGCCCACGTCCGGGACGCCACGACCGCGGAGATGCGCGGCCGGCTGGAGAACCTGCTGTGGATCCCGCTGACCGGGGAGGGCGAGATCCCCCGGGTCGAGCAGGTGGACCCGTACGACATCGGTGTCTCCCGCTCCAAGTACAGCAACCGTCCGGACGAGGCGCCCTACGTGGCCCGGAGTCCGCAGGACGAGCAACTGGACGCGGCCCTCCTCGACGCTCGGTTCGTGGTGCTCGCCGGCCGCTCCAAGGCCGGCAAGTCCCGCACCCTGTACGAGGCGTTGCGGCGCACACTGCCCGGCGCCCGGCTGATCGTGCCGCGGCCCGACCGGCCGGAGCAGCGTGTCCTGGACGACCTCAGCCGGCTCAACCTGCCGACCGGTCCCGACCGCAGCGTGCTCTGGCTCGACGACCTGCACCGCTATCTGCAGCCCGGCGGCCTCGACCTCCAGGTCCTCGACCGGCTCGCCCGCCGTCACCCCGCCGTCACGGTCGTCGCCACCATCCCGGCCAAGCAGCGGGCCGCGCTGACCGCCATGGAGAACGACGTCGGCCGGGTCTCCCGTACCGTCCTGGGCAAGGCGTACACCGTCGAACTGCCCTCGCGGCTCGCGGAGGCGGACGAAGCCGTCGCTCAACAGCTCTATCCGAGCGAGGACTTCGCGGCGCGCGGCATCGGTGAGCTGATGGTGGCCGCGCCCGCGTTGGAACAGCGCTTCGACGACGGTGCCGAGAGCTGCCCGGCCGGCTGGGCGCTGGTGAAGGCGGCCACGGACTGGTTGCGGATGGGCATGACGGAACCGGTCCCGGAAGCCGCCCTGCGCGAACTCTTCGGCCCCTATCTCACCGC
Organism: Streptomyces sp. P5F9; assembly: GCF_057961495.1. NCBI lineage: Bacteria > Bacillati > Actinomycetota > Actinomycetes > Kitasatosporales > Streptomycetaceae > Streptomyces > Streptomyces sp. P5F9. Next base: position 5,609 of record NZ_JBXVPZ010000205.1, read on the forward strand.
GCACCACCCGCAGTTCGACATCGACGACGCGCTGTTCCGGAGGGGGCTGGCCTGGGCGAGGGAGCCGGTGGCCGGCGGCATCGCCCTGCTGCACCGCGCCCCCGGCGACCTGCCCGGGTACGCGGGGTCCCCCTATCTGTCCGAGTACCTCGACACCCGGTCCGACGACCCCTCGGCTGCGGTGCCGCCGCTCGCCTGGCAGTACCTCGCGGAACGGCGGCCGGGCGGCGAACTGCTGCGCACCGCGTACGTCGCGCTGCTGCGGGAGGAGTCCGAGGTCGCGGAGCGGATGTTCCAGCAGATCGCGGCGACCACCGGCGACCGGGACGGCGCCGCCTGGGCCTCGCTGATGCTCGGTGAAATACGCCTGTACCAGGGCGACTTCGAGGCGGCGGCGGACCTGCTGGACACAGCGGCCGGCTCCGGCGCCGAGGACGTCGTCCCGCTGGCCCAACTCGACCTGGCAGGCGTCCTCATGGTGACCGGCGAGCGTGCGCGGGCCCGGGGACTGCTGGAGACCGCCGTGGCCTCCCGCGATCCGCAGGTGTCGCAGATGGCACAGGTCGGCCTCGCCCGTCTGCTGGCGGCACAGGGCGAGGCGGAGCGGGCCGAACGCCTGCTGGAGGCCGTACTGGCGACCGGGGACACGGAAGTGGCGCCGCTGGCACAGACACAGCTGGTCCGCGTCCTGACCGGCGACTCACCGGGCGTACGTGTCGGACGAGGCTCCGGCCGGGTCCGTGGCAAGCCCGGCACGGGCGGTGCCGCGGCCAGGGGCGGCTCGGCCGAACCGGTGGAGCAGCCGTGGGCGCTGTCCCGCGCCCTGGGCGAGTCGATCGCCGGGCAGATCACGGCCCTGGCCTCGGTGGGCCTCGGCGGCATCTACGCCCACCAGGGCCGGCTCGAACGGGCCGAGGAACTGCTCAAGTCGGCGGTGGAGAGCGGCGGTTACCACGCCGTACCGCAGGCACGGTCGGGCCTGGGCGAGCTGTACCTCCTGCAAGGCCGCTTCGCCGAGGCCCAGCAGATGTTCGAGGCCGTGCTGCGTTCCGGGCATCCGCTGCTCGTGCCGACCGCCCAGGTGGCCCTCGGTATCGCCCTGCTGCAACAGGGTGACCCGGAGGGGGCGTTGCCCCTGCTGCGCGAGGTGACGGAGCAGGGCCACCCCGACCAGGCGCCGCGCGCGGCCTGCGTCCTCGGCGAGTGGTACACCGCGCTGGAGGACGTCCCGGCAGCCCGGGAGTGGCTGGAGCGGGCGGTCGACTCCGGGCACCCCGACTGGTCGCACACGGCTCGCGTCGACCTCGCGGTGGTGCTGGCCGGCGTGTCGGACGACCTGCACCCGGTGCGTGACCTGCTGACGGAGGTGATGCGCTCCGGGCACCCCGAGCAGATGCCACGCGCGGCCGACATCCTCGGTGAACTCCTCGCCCTGGCAGGCCTGGCGGCGGAGGCCGAGACGGCCTACCGTGCCGCGATCGACTCGGGCCACCGGGAGTGGACCTGTCTCGCCCGGATCAACCTCGCCTCCCTGCTGGCGGCCGGGGACGGCGGGACGGTGGGAGCGCGGGAGCTGTTGACGCAGGTGATGGGGTCGGGCCACCCCGAACAGGGGCCGCGGGCGGCCGACCTGCTGGGCGACCTCCTCGCCGCCGAGGGCAGGCTCGGGGAGGCGGAGGACGCCTATCGGGTCGCGATCGACTCGGGCCACGACGAGTGGTCGTTGATCGGCCGGATCGACCTGGCCCTGATGCTCGCCGACAACGAGCAGCAGTTCGCCCGCGCGGAGAGCCTGTTGCGGGTGGTCGCCGAATCCGCCAACGCCACCGCCGCGACCTGGGCGACCACCCTGCTCGGCATGGTCCATGTGCACGACGGACGGCGGGCCGAGGGCCTGCGCCACCTGCGGGAGGCCGGGCGTACCGGAGAGGCCCCGGTGGCACAGATGGCCCGCTTCCAGCTGGCGAAGTTCCTCATCGAGGACGGCGAGAACGACGACGCCCGTGAACTCCTGCGGTCCGTGGTCGAGGACGACCCGACGGACGTCACCGAGGTCGCCCGCGCCTATCTGTGCGTCCTGCTGCTGGGCGAGGGCGACCCGGACGCGGCGGAGGAACTGCTGCTCGGCGTGGAACGGTCGGGCGACCCCGAGGCGATCGCCGTCGCCTACCTCGGGATGGGCGAGTACCTGCTGGAGATCGGCGAACTCCAGGCCGCCGGGGAACTCCTCGAAGGCGCGCTGGGCGTGGGCGACCTCGAGACCGCGCCGAAGGCCGGCGCGCTGCTCGGTGTCGTACGGCGTTCGAACAACGACTTCGACGAGGCCCGGCGGCTGCTGTCCGACGCCCTGGCCGCCGGGGACCCCGAGGTCGAGCCCCTCGCCCGGCGCTACCTCGGCAGCACCCTGTTCCGGATGAGGCTGCGGCGCGAGGCCGAGGAGACCCTGCTCCCGCTGGCCCGTTCCGCGGACACCGAACACCGCCCGCAGGCACTGCTCCTGCTGGCACAGGTGCTGGTGACGGACAACCGGCCGGAGGAGGCGTACCCCTGGTTCGAGGAGGCCATCGCCTGCGGCGACCCCGAGACCGAGTCCGCGGCCCGCTACGACTTCGCCGCGCTGCTGGTCGAGATGGGGCAGCGGGAGCGCGCCCAGGAGGTGTGGGTACCTGAGGTGTCCGAGGAGGACGGTCCGGAGGACATCGGTCCCGGGCCCGCTACGGCCCTGGAGGCGCCGCTCGCCGCGACCGAACCGCCGCGCCCCGCCCCCCACCCGCTGCCGGCGACGGTGCTGGCCCTGTTCGGCGACGTGGCGTCCGCCGAGGGCGACGAGGCCGAGGCCCGCTACTGGTACGGCCTCGCGCGGGCCGGGGCCGGAGGCGCGTCATGAATTGGGCAGGGTGTTGCCCACGGCGCCCACACCCGGGATACCGCGCTCCAGGGACCGGACCTTGAAGAGGTCCTCGTAGATGCGGTGCAGCGTCTCGGCCCGCTCGGCCGTCGGCAGCAGGGCGGCCTGGTCCACCCGGTCCAGGAGGACCGCGTAGCGCGAGCGCATGTTCAGGTGCCAGCGCCAGCGGGCCCCGAAGTCCAGCGCACGGGCCACCGCGATCAGGAACGTGGCTGCTCCGGCCGCCGCGCGGGCCCACGCCGAGTAGTCCACGGGCAGCACGGTGGCGACCGTCGTGGCCGCCATCGCCGCCATGGTGCTGCCGTTGTGCAGGAGCGAGTCGCGCTTCCCGCCGTGTGGCCGCATGGCCTGCGTGATGCTGGCCCTGAGCCGGGCCGTCTGCTCCGAGAGATCGGGCTCGGCGGCGTCGGATGTGTCGGACAACGGGGTCAGCCTCCGTGCAGCCGGGTGAGGATCGTGCGGGTGGTCACCGTCGCGGCGTGCGTGTCGCCGAGCACCCGGCTCTGGGTGGCGGCGAGCTCCTGCAGCAGGTCCACGGCCTCGGCGCGCCGACCCGCGCGCAACAGGTGCCCGGCGTAGTTGCCGCGGACTGTGAGGACGTCGGGATGCTCGTCGCCGTAGAACTGCTCCATCGCCGACAGGAGTTCCGCGCACAGTGACCGGGCCTCCTCGTGAAGGCCGCAGGCCGCGGTGATTTCGACCAGGTTGGCGCGGGCCGTGAGGACGACCCGATGGTGGGACGGCAGCCGCGCCGTCAGGTCGGGCAGGAGCTCCGCCAGGGTGCGGCGCGCCTCCTCCTGCTCGCCCTCCTCGTTGAGGCGGTAGGTGATGTTCAGCCGGAGCAGCAGGACCCGCTCGTCCCGGGCGCCGAGTACCTTCGTCGCCGTGGGCAGCATGTTCTCCAGGTAGGCGCGGCCGAGGGCGGGGTCGTTCGCACCGAGCAGCCAGGCGACGGTCTGCTGGGCGCCGAGTGTGTCGGCGTGTTCCGGCCCGTGGACCTGGCGCACCTCCTCGACCAGCGCCTGGGCGCGCTCGATGCGGAGGCCGAGGTCGGCCTCGTCGTCCCAGCGGATGAGGTCGTGGCGCACGGTGAGCGTCGAGACATGCCGGGGGCCGAGCACCGCGGCACAGTCCTCAGCCAGTTCGCGGGCCAGGGCGAGGGCCTCCCCGCGCCGTCCCGCCGCCTCGGTGCAGGTGCTCCGTTGCAGCCGGGCCGCGAGGGACTCCTCGCTGCGGCGGCCGAAGGCGTCCGTCAGTCTGGGCAGCCACGCGTCCCAGCGGGCCAGGTTGTCGGCCGGGCGGCCCGCGGTGCGGCACTGCAGCCCGTGCAGCACCGCCTTCTTCCGGCCGGCCTGCCACAGGTGTTCCGGCTCGGCCGCGAGCGCGTACTCGAACGGCTGCGTCCCGTGCCCCTGTGCCCCGTGCGGCACCTGGGCGTGCAGCACGTCCGCCAGCGCACCGTGCCCGTCGGTCACCCGGATCCGGCGGCGCGGCGTCGGGCCGGCGTCGCCGGTGCCCATCAGGTCGTCGAAGAGGTCCAGGTCGTCGGTCGTGGCGAGGTGTTCGGCGAGCCGGGCGTGGAACAGGCCCACGAGTTCCCGCTCCGTTCCGGCCGCCGCACGGACGAGCAGCCCCTGAAGCCGTACCAGCACGTCGTGCACCAGCCGGTCGGGCCCCCCTCCGGGCAGCAGGCGTACGGCGTCCAGGAGGACGGAGACCGGCAGCGCGGGTCCCGCGCCCGCGGCCGTCAGCACCGTCAGTACCGCGTCGAGGAGTTGGTCCTCCTGGTCGGGCCGGTACTTCGCACCGTCGAGGGCCCTGTCGAAGGCCGCGCCGAGCGTGCCCGGCAGTTCGTCGGCCGTGTCCAGGCCCTCGGCCACGTCGGCGTAGGCGCGGGCCACCAGCCAGTTGCCGTCGGCACGCGCCACGACGGCGTCGCGCAGATGCCGGGGGACCGCACGCCGGGTCAGATACGCGGAGAGCTCGTCGGGGGTGGCCGTACCGAGGACGAACTCCTGTGCCCCGTGCGGCAGCCGGGTGCCGGTCCGCGCGCTGACGAGCAGCGACACATGGCCCAGAGCGGCGTCCGACGCCAGCGCGTCGAGACCTGCCAGGACCGGTTCGTGTGCCGCGGCGCTCAACTGGTCGAGCCCGTCGACGATCAGCCGCACCGGCCGTACGACATGACCGAGCGGGCCGATGACCCGGGCGCGCAGCGCGTCGAGTCCCGCGAGTACGGAATCGGGCGTGGAGCGCCGGAACGCGTCCACGGCGTCCGCGAATCGGGGCAGCCGCTCAAGGTCGCGCACCAGCGTCGCGGCAAGACTCTCCGGGGTCGTGGCGGCGGTCACGACGGCGACCGCGTCCCCGTCGGTGACGAGCGAGGCGAGCAACGAGGACTTCCCCTGCCCGGCAGGCCCCGTGACCGCCAGGACGCGTGCGCCGTCGAGCCGGCGGGCCAGGGCCCCGGCCTCCGCGGTGGGCTGGTACCAGGTGAGCAGATCGGCGAGCTGTTCACTGCCCCGACGCGTCCGCCCGGCGTTCAGCGCAAGCCACAACGACGGGTCGCTGTACGGGACTTCACGGCCGCGGTCGAACATCCGGTGGTCCGGCCGCTGGCCCGGCAGCCGGTCGCGCAGCAGGGACAGCGCCGTGTCGGAGGTGAGGGACGGCCGGGACGTCGTGGTCCCGGAGCGCAGGAGTTCACCGAGCGCGAGGGTGAAGGCGCAGGCCGACGCGGTACCGGCCCCGGTGGAGACCAGCACCTCGAACCGCTGCCCGGTGGTGCGGGCGACCTCACGGAAGACGTCGCCCAGGGTGGTCAGCGCGTGTCCGGACTCGCAGGCGTCGAGGACGAGCACGAGACCGTCGACATGCGGATGCTCGACGAGCAGTCCGCTCAGCAACTCCCCGAGCGCGCAAGCCGATCCGGGATCGGGCGCCGACGACTCCCGCGTCATCGGATGGAAGTCCGACTCGGTCGCGAAACCGTGTCCGGTGAAGGTGACGAAGAGCGTCGCACCGTCCGCCGACGCCGCGGCGACAGCCGCCCGCAGAGCGCCTTCGAGAGCGGCGGCGTCGGGATCGAGGAGGAGGGAGACGCCGTCGGGAAGCGCGGCCGAGCAGCCGCCGAGCGCCGGGTCGCGGAAGACGGCGTCGAGGTCGGTGACGGCGCGCCGTAATCGCGAGAGGTGGTCCTGCGTGTCGCACTGCGAACCGATGTGCAGACAACGCCGTTCACCCATGGGACGAAGCCTGCCATGTGAGGATGGACCGTGTCAGTGGGTTCGTCACGCGGACGCGCACTGCCGGGGGAAGGGGGGACGGCGCATGGCCGAGATCGTCCTGGTGCACGGGATCGACCACGAGCAGAGTGTCGCCGGGAAGCTGGAGTCCGACTGGCTGGCCGCGATCGCTCACGGCCTCGCGAAGATCGAGCGGGAGGACCTCGCGACCTCCTTGTGGCAGCGGGGAGTTCCGGGGGCGGCAGACGCCCGGATGGCCTTCTACGGCGACGTGTTCCTGTCGGCGGAGGGCGAGGGGCTGACTCCCGGGGAACAGCGGGAGATCGAGCGCCGTGTCACCGTCCGGGACGAGGCGACCTCACGCCACGTCCTGCTGAACGCCGCCACCAGGTCGACCGACCCCGCGCAGCGCGAGATCGCCGAGCGGGAACTCGACAAGCTGCGCGACATCCCACCGGAGCCCATGGGCTGGAAATCCACCGCCCGCGCCGTGACGCACGCCCTGCTCAGGCTGCCGTACTTCGGCGAAGCGGCGTTGACGGCGCTGGGCACGGTGAAGCCGCCGGTGCGTCAGATCTCCCGCTACTTCGGTGAGGAACGCGTCCGGCGCGAGGTCCTGAACCGGGTGCACCGCCATCTCGACGCGGGCACCAAGGTGGTGATCGGCCACTCCCTCGGCTGTGTCGTCGCCTACGAGGCGCTGTGGGAGCGGGCGGACGCCGGGCAGCGAGAGGGGCCCGAACTCCTTCTCACCGTCGGCTCCCCGCTGGGCCTCCGCCCGGTCCACCGGCTTCTCGAACGCCGGCCGCACGGGCCGCCGGCGGGACTGCGGCGCTGGGCGAACTTCGCGGACCCCGACGATCTCGTCGCCGCGCACCACGACCACACGAAGTTGTTCCCCGACCCGCACCGCGACGACCCCGACCGCCGTACGGAGATGAGGGCGGCGCCGGCCACGGTGGACAACGGCGCTTCGCCCCACACCGGTACCCACTACCTGGTCAAGAAGGGCTGCGCGCTGCGGATCGCGGAAGCCCTCGACGCGGACGGCCGATGACGGCGCCGGTCAGGGCCTGACCAGCAGCTGGAAGTCGAACGCGTACCGGGACGCCCGGTAGATGTGCGTGCCGTACTCGACCGCCCGCCCCGTGTCGTCGTACGCCGTGCGCTGCATGGTGAGCAGGGCGGCGCCCTCCTTCTCGTCGAGGCGGGTGGCCTCCGCGGGGGTGGCCGAGCGGGCGCCTATCGTCTGGTGGGCGCTGTGCAGGGTGATGCCGGCGGTGCGCAGCATCCGGTACAGGCCCGTCGACTCCAGCCGGGCGGTGTCGAGTTGGAGCAGGTTCGCCGGGAGGTAGTTGCAGAGGAACGCCATCGGCTGGCCGTGGGTGGAGCGCAGCCGTTCCAGGAGGGTGACCTCGCTGCCCTCCGGGACACCGAGGGCGGCCGCGACATCCGCGGTCGCGGGCACGCCCTCGTTGCGCAGCACCTCCGTGGTCGGGCCCTGTCCGGCCGACTCCAGGTCGTCGTAGAGACTGCTGAGTTCCAGTGGTCTCTTGACCTGGCTGTGCACCACCTGCGTGCCGACCCCCCGCCGCCGGACCAACAGCCCCTTGTCCACAAGGGATTGAATGGCCTGGCGGACGGTGGGGCGGGACAGGCCGAGGCGTACGGACAGGTCGATCTCGTTGCCCAGGAGGTTGCCCGGCGCCAGTGTCCCGTGCTCGATCGCCACCTCCAGCTGCTGCGCGAGCTGGTAGTACAGCGGCACCGGACTGTTGCGGTCCAGGGCGAAATGCAGGGCATCGAGCGGGGACCCGTTCGCGGCACGCGCGTAGTCACCGGTCTTCGCCACAGGGGCACCTCCTCACGGATCGTGACGGGCAGTCAGGAGTTGCTGGGGAAACCGAGGTTGATGCCACCGTCGGCCGGGTCCGGCCAGCGGGTGGTGATGACCTTGCCCTGGGTGTAGAAGGCGATGCCGTCGTTGCCGTAGATGTGGAGGTCCCCGAAGAGGGAGTCCTTCCAGCCGCCGAAGGAGTGGTAGCCGACGGGCACCGGGATCGGCACGTTCACGCCGACCATGCCCGCCTTGACCTCCATCTGGAAGCGGCGGGCGGCGCCGCCGTCCCGGGTGAAGATCGCGGTGCCGTTGCCCCAACGGGAGCTGTTGATCAGGGTGATGGCCTCGTCGTACGACTCGGCGCGGACGACGACGAGCACCGGGCCGAAGATCTCGTCCTTGTACGCGTCCGCCGTCAGCGGCACCTTGTCGAGGAGGGAGACGCCGAGGAAGAAGCCGTCCTCGTGGCCCTCGACCGAGAAGCCGGTGCCGTCGACGACGACCTCGGCGCCCTGCGCGGCGGCCGACGCGACGTACGAGGCGACCTTGTCGCGGTGCTCGCGGGTGATGAGCGGGCCCATCTCGGACGCCGGGTCGTTGCCCGGGCCGATGCGCAGGTTGCCGGCACGCTCGGCGATCTTGGCGACCAGCTCGTCGCCGGTGTCGCCGACCGCGACCACGACGGACACAGCCATGCAGCGCTCGCCGGCCGAACCGTAGGCCGCGTTGATCGCCTGGTCGGCCGCGAAGTCCAGGTCCGCGTCCGGCAGGACGAGCATGTGGTTCTTGGCGCCGCCGAGAGCCTGTACGCGCTTGCCGTGCTCAACCGCCTTGAGCTGGATGTACTTCGCGATCGGCGTCGAGCCGACGAAGGAGACGGCCTCGACGTCCGGGTGCTCCAGGATGCGGTCGACGGCCACCTTGTCGCCCTGCACGACGTTCAGCACACCCTGGGGGAGGCCCGCCTCGGAGGCGAGTTCGGCCAGGCGGTAGGACGCCGACGGGTCCTTCTCGCTCGGCTTCAGGATGAAGGTGTTGCCGGTCGCGATGGCCAGCGGGAACATCCACATCGGCACCATGGCCGGGAAGTTGAACGGGGTGATACCCGCGACCACGCCCAGGGGCTGGCGAATCGAGGCCACGTCGACGCGGGTCGAGACCTGCGTGGACAGTTCGCCCTTGAGCTGCACGCTGATGCCGCAGGCGAGTTCGACGATCTCCATGCCGCGCGCGACCTCGCCGAGCGCGTCCGAGTGGACCTTGCCGTGCTCGGCGGTGATCAGCTCGGCGATCTCGTCGCGGTGCGCGTCCAGCAGCTCGCGGTACTTGAACAGGATCGCGGTGCGCTTGGCGAGCGAGGCGACGCCCCAGCTCTCGAACGCGGCCTTCGCGGAGGCGACGGCGGCGTCCACCTCGTCGACGGTCGCGAAGCCGACCTGCTTCTCCTGAGCGCCGGTCGCCGGGTTGTACACGGGACCGAAGCGGCCCGAGGTGCTCTCGACGGGCTTGCCGTCGATCCAGTGGGTGATCGTCTTCATGGTGCAAAGGCCTTTCGGGGGAGGGGAGTTCAGAGGTGGCGGCGACGGTCGGCGACCTGGCGGTCGTACTCCTCGCGGGCCTGTACGGCCGATGCGCGCGAGGCGGTCTCGGCGACCGGTACGTCCCACCAGGCCTCGGCCGGGGGAGCGGTCGGGGTGGCGGTGTCGGTCTCGACGTAGACGCACGTCGGCCGGTCGGAGGCGCGGGCCGTGGCGAGCGCCTCGCGTAGTTCGCGGACCGTCTTCGCGCGCAGGACGTCCATGCCGAGGCTGGCCGCGTTGGCGGCGAGGTCGACCGGGAGCGGGGCGCCGGAGAAGGTGCCGTCGGCCGCGCGGTAGCGGTAGGCGGTGCCGAAGCGCTCGCCGCCGACGGACTCGGAGAGGCCGCCGATGGAGGCGTAGCCGTGGTTCTGGATGAGGACCAGGTTGACCGGGAGGCCTTCCTGGACCGCGGTGACGATCTCGGTCGGCATCATCAGGTAGGTGCCGTCGCCGACCAGCGACCAGACGGGGGTGTCGGGGGCGGCCTGCTGGACGCCGATGCCGGCCGGGATCTCGTAGCCCATGCAGGAGTAGCCGTATTCGAGGTGGTACTGGCGGGGGCTGCGAGCTCGCCACAGCTTGTGCAGGTCGCCGGGGAGGGAACCGGCCGCGTTGATGACCACGTCGTCGTCGCCCACGACCGCGTCGAGGGCGCCGAGGAGTTGGGTCTGGGTCGGTACGGCGTTCTCGTCGGCGGCGGTGAACGCGGTGTCGACAACCTGCTCCCACCGCTCCTTGCCTTCGCGGTACTCGGCCTCGTAAACCGAGTTCACACGGTGATCGGCGAGTGCCTCGGTCAACGCGGTGAGTCCTGCCCTCGCGTCGCACACCAGGGTGCGCGCCGCCAGCTTGTGGGCGTCGAACGCGGTGATGTTGAGGTTCACGAAGCGGACGGCCGGGTTCTGGAAGAGAGTGTTCGAGGCCGTCGTGAAGTCCGTGTAGCGGGTGCCGACACCGATCACCAGGTCCGCCGTGCGCGCGATGTCGTCGCTGACCGCGGTGCCGGTGTGGCCGATGCCGCCCAGGTCGGCCGGGTGGTCGTAGCGCAGCGAGCCCTTGCCCGCCTGGGTGGAGGCGACCGGGATGCCGGTGGCGTCGACCAGCGCCTTCAGCGCCTCCTCGGCGCGGCTGTGGTGGATGCCGCCGCCCGCGACGATCACCGGACGCTCGGCGGCCCGGATCGCCGCGACCGCCTCCGCCAGCTCGGACGGATCGGCCGCGGGACGCCGGACGTGCCACACGCGGTCGGCGAAGAACTCCTCCGGCCAGTCGTACGCCTCGGCCTGAACGTCCTGCGGCAGCGCGAGAGTCACCGCTCCCGTCTCCACCGGGTCGGCCAGCACGCGCATCGCGTTCAGCGCGGCAGGGATCAACGCCTCGGGGCGCATGACGCGGTCGAAGTAGCGGGAGACCGGGCGCAGCGTGTCGTTGACCGAGAGGTCGGCCTCGACCGGGTGCTCCAGCTGCTGGAGCAGCGGGTCGGCGGCGCGGGTCGCGAAGTAGTCGCCGGGCAGGAGCAGGACCGGCAGGCGGTTGATCGTGGCCAGCGCGGCGCCCGTGACCAGGTTGGTGGCGCCCGGTCCGATCGACGTCGTGACGGCCTGCGCGGAGAGCCGGTCCAGCTGGCGCGTGTAGCCGACCGCCGCGTGCACCATGGCCTGTTCGTTGCGGCCCTGGTGGAACGGCATCGTGTCCTCGCCCGCCTCAAGGAGCGCCTGGCCGAGTCCGGCAACGTTGCCATGGCCGAAGATGCCCCAGGTGCCCGCGATCAGCCGGTGCCGTACGCCGTCGCGCTCGGTGTACTGGACTGACAGGAACTGCACCAGGGCCTGGGCGACGGTCAGGCGGCGGGTGGGGGTGCTCATCAGGACTTCTCCGGTGCCGTGTAG